>NZ_JAFENV010000014.1:150785-261004 GCF_016892225.1 Staphylococcus sp. GDY8P47P
TGGGGCCCCGCCCGCAAGGATGACTAGAACTGAGAAAAGTTTGATTAAAGCGCCTTCTCAGTTCAGTCAGCTACTGCGAATTTGCAAAATAGCTTCTTTATACTATTTATGTCCCATCCTCTGTATTATGATTAACGAAAGTTAACTTAATTTTATAATTTTTGCAACTTTGAGCATTTCAATATCACTCTATCATTGCTCTTGTTAAACTTAAGCATACTAAATATATTTGAGGAGATGAAATTTGTGGGTAATATTAAGGTATCTGCATTAAATTTAGTTCCAATTAGAGAAGGTCAAAGTGATAAAGAGGCCATTGAGGACATGGTTAGTTTAGCTCAAGAACTAGATTCACTTAATTATGAGCGTTATTGGATTGCAGAACATCATAATGCACCTAATTTAGTAAGTTCTGCTACTTCTCTATTAATTCAACATGCACTTGAACACACACACCGTATCAAAGTTGGTTCTGGAGGTATCATGTTGCCAAACCATGCGCCATTGATTGTTGCTGAACAATTTGGAACAATGGAGACACTCTTTCCACATAGAGTTGATTTAGGCTTAGGAAGAGCACCAGGTACAGATATGATGACTGCAAGTGCGTTACGACGTGATCAACATAATGGTGTTTACGAATTCCCTGAAGAAGTTGAACAATTACAAACTTATTTCGGACCTGGTAACAAACAAGCTTATGTAAGAGCGTATCCAGCAGTAGGTAAAAATGTACCATTATATATTTTGGGTTCTTCTACAGATTCAGCGCATTTAGCTGCACGTAAAGGATTACCGTATGTTTTTGCAGGTCATTTTGCACCGCAACAAATGAAAGAGGCTATGCAAATTTACAAAGAGTTGTTCGAACCTTCAGATGTGTTAGATAAACCATATATGATTGTATGTTTAAATGCGATTGTAGCCGAAACCGATGAAGAAGCCGAATACTTAGCAAGTACTTTAGCACAAGTATTTATTGGCATTGCGCGTGGTAGAATGCAGCCAGTACAACCACCGACAAATGATTTACAAACACTTTTAACACCTAGAGAATATGAAATGGCTCAACAAAGATTCAACGATTCATTAATAGGTTCTGAAGAAACCGTAAAAGAAAAATTAGAATCATTTATTGAGGAATATGGAGAAATTGATGAATTAATGGGCATTAGTTATATTTATGATCAAGATAAACAATTTGAATCCTTTAAACGTTTACACAATGTAATCGAAAAATTAAACCAATAATTGGTATATAAAGTAACGTAAAGTAATTAAAATCATTATGGGCATATAGAATTTAATTTGAGAGTGGAACAATAATCAATTTGGATTCAGTGCCCTTCTTTATATGTTTTTAGGTAACCCTTAATAATTGATTAAAGCGTGGCATTGAAAAATAAATCATGAAACATCGTTATGTAAATCCTTATCAAAAAGTATGCCAAAAACGTAGTAGCATATATAAATAAGCCAGTAAAAGCACATCACAATGTCGCTTTTACTGGCTATATTTTTAGGAATGTTATCCTGTACTTGAAAATTTAATTATTTATCTTCTTTTTTATCATCGTTGCCTTTTTCAGTATATTCATTGATTTTATCTTTAGCTTTATTAACTTGTTCGTTATCGCTATTTTTAAATTTTTCTGCTGCATCTTTCGCTTTATCCATGAATCCCATAATGAAATTCTCCTTTCAAATTTAAGAATAATTATCGATCAAGTATTGCGTGCATTCTGAGATACAAAAAATCAATAAATCAATGTATCTATACTGTTGTAATATCTGTTTACCACTTACAACTTATTATAAACATTTATTTAAAATTAAATATAAAACATGTAACCATCAAGTTTATCATCAGTTTCAACATAATCTGCTAAATATTTTAAAGTGGTATTATCTAATACTTCTCTAACTGCATCTCTCATACGTAACCATAACTGTTTTTGTGCAGGTGGTTCTGATTCAATACTTTCTACTATTGTTATAGGACCTTCTAATAAGCGAATAATATCGCCTGCTTTAATTTCGTCAGCTGGTACTCTTAGTTGATAACCACCTTTAGCACCACGAACACTTCGAATTAAACCAGCATTTCTTAAAGGGCCAACTAATTGTTCGAGATATAAATCACTCAAACTATTCTCTTCAGCAATTGACTTTAAAGATACGCATCCTTGCCCTTCTCTTTTAGCAAGGGAAATCATTAAAGTTAAGCCATATCTCCCTTTCGTTGATATCTTCATAACATAACCTCACTTAATTCGAATAATATATAATACCATTCTAGCATTTTTTCAGTTAAGATAGTAATAGAAAGGTGTGAAAATCGTGACTACTGAACCTTTAGCCTCAAGAATGAGACCTACTAATATCGATGAGATAATCTCTCAACAACATCTAGTGGGACCTAGAGGCATCATTAGACGTATGGTTGAAACTAAGAGATTATCTTCAATGATATTTTACGGGCCACCAGGAATTGGTAAAACAAGTATCGCGAAAGCAATTTCTGGTAGTACTGAATATAAATTTAGACAATTAAATGCGGTTACTAATTCAAAAAAAGATATGCAAATGGTTGTTGAAGAAGCCAAGATGTCCGGACAAGTCATTCTTTTATTAGATGAAATTCACCGATTAGATAAAGCTAAGCAAGATTTTTTATTACCTCATTTAGAGAATGGCAAAATCGTTTTAATTGGAGCGACAACCTCTAACCCTTACCATGCTATTAATCCCGCTATTCGTTCTAGAGCTCAAATATTTGAGTTATACGCTTTAGATCACAATGATGTGCGACTTGCTATTGAGAGAGCACTTAGTGATTCAGAACGTGGATTAGCTGACTATAAACCTGTAGTTGATGAAGATGCATTAGACTATTTTGCTACTCAAAGCCAAGGTGATGTTAGAAGTGCATTGAATGCGCTTGAGTTGGCTGTCTTAAGCTCACCAATAGTTGATGAAAATAGACATATCACACTTGAGGATGCTAAAGATTGTCTTCAAAAAGGTGCGTTTGTCAGTGATAAAGATGGAGATATGCATTATGATGTTATGAGTGCGTTTCAAAAATCGATTAGAGGTAGTGATGTTAATGCCGCACTTCATTATTTGGCAAGGTTAATTGAAGCTGGAGATTTACCAACAATTGTTAGACGCTTATTAGTCATTAGTTACGAAGATGTAGGCTTAGCTTCCCCTAATGCAGGACAACGAACCCTTGCAGCTATTCAATCAGCAGAGCGATTAGGATTTCCAGAAGCGAGAATTCCACTTAGTCAAGCAGTTATTGAGCTCTCGTTATCGCCTAAATCAAATTCAGCTATTACATCAATTGATAATGCACTAAGCGACATCCGCCAAGGAAATATAGGTCAAATACCGAATCATTTACGAGATGGCCATTATACTGGTGCTAAAGCGTTAGGTCGCGCCACTGGTTATAAGTATCCTCACAACTATGAGAATGGTCATGTCGTCCAACAGTATTTACCTGATAAACTGAAAGATAAAATCTATTATCAACCTAAAACAACCTCTAAAAGTGAACAACAATTTAAAACTATATATGATAATTTAAGAAATCAAAAATAACAAAAGACTATGAATTACACGAAGCCAATGCAATGTATTACTGGCATTTCGTTTGATTCATAGTCTTTATATTTATAAGTTACCTTTATCCTTAATACGTCGAACAGGAATGTTTTTTAAAATATCATTCACAACATAACTAGCACAAATTAATCCAACCGTGCTAGGTACAAATGCGTTAGATGACGGTGGCATTTGTCCTTTACGATTAATAGCGTTAGCATCTCCAACTGTAGCCTTAACATCTTCACGAATTACAATTGGACTTTCATCAGAAAATACAACCGGCACGCCTTTTTTTATCCCTTGACGTTTTAATTTATTTCGAATAATTTTAGCCATAGGATCCATAAATGTTTTCGAAATATCAGCAATTCGGAAACGTGTAGGATCCGTTTTATTAGCTGCACCCATACTTGAAATCACTTTAATATTTCTCTCTAAACATTCTTTCATTAAATGCACTTTATAAATAATTGTATCACTCGCATCGATAAAGTAATCAATATCATAGTTATTGAACAGTTCTTCATATGTCTCTTCAGTATAAAACATATGAAGTGGTGTCACTTTACATTCAGGATTAATTAATTTAATCCGTTCTTCCATCAATGTGACTTTACTTTGTCCAATGGTTGTTGTAAGTGCATGTATTTGACGATTGACATTAGTAATATCTACATCATCTTTGTCGATTAAAATGATATGACCAATATTAGTTCGTGCTAATGCTTCTGCAGCAAATGAGCCTACACCACCTACACCAAGGACAACTACTGTTTTCTCTTTTAATAAATCTAAACCTTCTTGTCCATATGCTAATTCATTTCTTGAAAATTGATGTTTCATTTTAAACTCCTTTATAAAAACAATACGATAATTTAATATTAACAGAAAAAGACAAATAAAAATACGCAAGACTTAAAAAGCCTTGCGTACCGGTAGAGTCCGTAATTGCCGTAGTTATAAAAAGCTTGATCATTCGGCCTGCTATATACAGGTGGGTGCCCTGTTTCTTGTTTTGCAAGTCCTCCAATTGAGGCGTGTGCGCTGCAAGAAAACCTATTGGGCTCCCTGATCAAAAAGTGTTAGGCCCAAATAAAAAGCAAACATACGAACAATACAGATGACTACCTTATATGAATATATTACCACAGAGACCAAGATAAGGAAATCCTTATTGCTTGTGTAGAAATGTATTTTTTGTGAACCTAAAAATTTAAACATTATAAGTTTACATAATATAATTATAGTTGTTATAAATCAATAAACGTATATCTCAAATAATTTAAATTTTAAAAAAGCCACCAAAATCGCTAACGATTTTGATGACTATAATAAACACTATTTAGTTTAATGACGAATACGTAATGATAATTCTTCTAATTGCTTGTCAGAAACTTCACCTGGTGCGTCTGTTAGTAAGCATGTTGCAGACGCAGTTTTAGGGAATGCAATTGTATCACGTAAGTTTGTACGATTCGTTAATAACATAACTAAACGGTCTAAACCTAAAGCAATACCACCATGTGGCGGTGCACCATATTTAAATGCATCTAATAGGAAACCAAATTGTTCTCTTGCTTGTTCTTTAGTAAATCCTAGTACTTCGAACATTTTTTCTTGTAATTCACCATCAGCAATTCTGATTGAACCGCCACCTAATTCATAACCATTTAAGACAATATCATATGCATTCGCTTGTGCATTTTCAGGCTCTGAATCTAATTTACTAATATCCTCTTGTTTAGGAGATGTAAATGGATGATGCGCTGCAACATAACGTTTAGCATCTTCATCGTATTCTAGTAATGGCCAATCTGTTACCCATAGGAAATTAAGTTTTGTTTCATCAATTAGATTTAGCTCTTTAGCAATTTTAATACGTAAAGCGCCTAAACTTTGAGCTACTACATTAGGCTTATCAGCAACAAACATTACTAAGTCTCCTGGTTCAGCTTGTGTAAGTTCTTTTAATGTTGATACATTCGCATCTTCAAAGAAACGCGCAATAGGACCACTTAATCCTTCCTCAACAACTTTCACCCATGCAAGCCCTTTTGCACCATAAATATTAACAAACTCTGTTAATGCATCCATATCTTTACGAGTATAGTTATCAGCAGCACCTTTTGCTACTATTGCTTTTACTTCACCATTATTTTCAACAGTATCTTTAAATACTTTAAAGTCCATTTCTCGACCTAATTGTGATACATCTTTAAGTTCCATGTCAAAACGTGTATCTGGCTTATCTGAGCCATAACGTCTCATTGCTTCTTCGTAAGTCATTCTAGGGAAAGGACCTTGAACATCAATACCTTTAACATCTTTTACAACTTTACGTAACATCTCTTCACCCATCTCGATGATGTCTTCTTGATCAACGAAACTCATTTCAATATCGACTTGAGTGAATTCTGGCTGACGATCAGCACGTAAATCTTCATCTCGGAAACATTTAACGATTTGATAGTATTTATCAAAGCCACTAATCATTAATAATTGTTTAAACAATTGTGGTGATTGTGGTAAAGCATAAAATTCACCTTCATGTACACGAGAAGGTACTAAATAATCTCTCGCACCTTCTGGCGTAGATTTCGTTAAAACAGGCGTTTCGATATCGAAAAAGCCATTATTATCTAAATATTCGCGAATAGAACGTGTTGTTTGATGTCTCATTTTAAATGTTTGTGCTAACTCTGGACGTCTAAGATCTAAATAGCGATATTTTAAACGAATATTTTCATCGACATTTTGATTTTCTTCATTGATTGAAAATGGTGGTGTGTCTGATTTATTAATAATTGTAATTTTTGAAACTTGAACTTCTACCTGTCCCGTTTTAATTTTAGGATTTACAGTATCTTCATCTCTTTTAGTTACTGTACCTTCAACTTCAACGACATATTCAGATCTAACTGTCTCAGCAATACTCAATGCTTCCTCAGAGAAATCAGGGTTAAATACAATTTGCACAATACCTTCACGGTCACGTAAGTCTACAAAGATTAAACCGCCTAAATCACGACGATTATGAACCCAACCTTTTAAAGTAACTTTTTGATCTAAAAGTTCTTCTGTAACCAAACCACAATATGTTGTTCTTTTACTCATTTATATTCTCCTTTTATAATCATTTATTTTTTGTTTTGAAAATAATTCACTAAGTTTGTTAACTTAATTGTTTCAGATTCACCAGTCGTCATGTCTTTAACATCAATCGTTTCATTCTCGAGTTCTTGATCACCAATGACAACTGTATATTTAGCATTTAAACGATCGGCTTGTTTCATTTGGCCTTTTATTTTACGTTGCAAATAGTCTTTATCGGCTCTAACACCGGCTTTTCTCAATTGATTTAAAAGCTTAACACTATATCTTTCAGCTTCTTCGCCCATTGTAACAATAAATAAATCAAACTCATCCTCAACGTTAAGTTCAATGCCTTCTTCTTCAAGTGCTAACAACAATCTTTCGATACTTAATGCGAAACCAATACCTGTTTGACTTGGTCCATCTAATAGTTCAAGTAATCCATTATAACGACCACCGCCACATAAAGTAGTTATAGCACCGTCATAATTAGGATTGTCCATCATTAATTCAAAAGCAGTGTGTGTATAATAATCAAGTCCACGTACAAGATTTGGATCTTCTACATATGAAATACCTAAACGATCCAAATGACTTTTGACCTCATCATAATAAGCTTTTGACTCTTCATTTAAATAGTCAGTGATTCTCGGCGCATTTTTAACCGCTTCTTTATCTCTATCTACTTTACAATCCAATATTCTCATCGGATTAGTATGCAGTCTTGATTTACAATCATCACAAAACGTATCAATAACTGGTTCGAAATGACGAATCAGTGCTTCATTATATTCTTTACGTGAATCAGCATCACCAATACTATTGATAACTAATTTTAGATGTTTTAAGCCAAATGATTCATATATATGCATCACCATTGCTAAAACTTCGGCATCCATACTTGGATTTTCAGCACCAATTGCTTCAACACCAAATTGATTAAATTGACGATAACGCCCTTTTTGCTTACGTTCGTATCTAAACATTGGGCCATTATAGTATAATTTGACAGGTTGATTTGGTAACCCTTGCATTTTATTTTCAATATAAGAACGCACAACTGCTGCTGTTCCTTCTGGTCTTAATGTTATACTTCTATCACCTTTATCTTTGAACGTGTACATTTCTTTTTGTACGACATCTGTAGAATCGCCGACGCCACGAGCGAACAAATCTGTACTTTCAAAAATAGGTGTGCGTATTTCTTTATAATTGTATAATTTCATTAATTCGTCTAATTGGTTTTCTATATAGCGCCACTTACTAGACTCTTCAGGTAAGATGTCTTGTGTACCTCTAGGAATTCTAATCACACAATCACTCCTTCATTTTCTTTTTTAAACTCTCTTTAATAAAAAAAGCCCCTTATATAGTATAACTACTATACAAGGGACGAATCGCCGTGTTGCCACCCTAATTGTAACGAAGTCTATTTCTTAAACTAAGTTACCACTCAAAACGCGTAACGTACGTCAATCGGCTTAATCTATTAAAGCACCTGTTCTTGTGTTCAAAGTTATAAATTACTCAGTATAATCTTCCAGCCAAGGATTATATCTCTACACAATTATATGAATTGTTGTCTCTTTCATTTATACTTTCAAGAATCATATCGGTATTAATTATAAAGTTCAATAACTATGATAACGAGTTTATGTATAGTTTGCAAGCTTTAAGATGCAAAATATTGTTTTAATCCATCAACAACAGCTTCTTCTACAACTTGTCTATGGATTTGATCTCTGATCATTACTTCATCAGTTGGATTACTAATATAACCAAGCTCTAATAATACAGCTGGCTTATTCGTTTGTCTAAGTACTTGGAAGTTCTCTTGTCGTGTGCCCCTATTAGACAATAATGCTTTCTTTTGTATATTAGCATTCAACGTCTCTGCTAATGTTTCCTGATTATCTTTATACCAATAAACCGTTGCACCATTTGCATTAGGACTATCAAGAGAATCATTATGTATACTGATAAAAGCATCACCATTCATTTTTCTATCATCTAGACTAACATAAGTATCATCTGATCTCGTTAACTTTACTGTTGCACCTGCTTTTTCAAGTGCACGCTTCAATTCTTTTGCAGTTTTCAAAGTATAATTCTTCTCTAAACTCTTTTTTGTAGTATTACTGGATGCACCTTGGTCATTGCCTCCATGTCCAGGGTCTAAGACAATGACCTTATTTTTCAAAGGGTTTTCATTCTTGTTAGCATCCGCTTCAATATTTAAGCTTGTATGCCATCCAGCTATCCATCCCTTTTCAGTGCCATCTCTACTTTCAACTTCTATCCATTTACCAGATTTACCTAATCTTGTGAATGTGTCGCCTTTATCGACATGATAAATCACAGGATAGGCGGCATTTGGACCAGTAAGTAATTCAGCATCTTCAGAAACTGTAATTCTATTGCTTCCTTGATCACTATGATTCATAAGCATATATAATAAAATTAAAAATAATATAAATGCGCATACAACAACCAATGTTGTTAGATTTTTAAGATCATGTTTAGATAACCATGCATCTATTTTATTCATATTATTTTGCCATCCTGACTTTCATAAATAATCGTAACTGGACCATCATTTATAATTTCAACTTCCATGTCCGTGCCAAATTCACCAGTTTGCACTTCAACATCGTACGATCTTAAGACAGTGTTAAATTTTTCATATAACACATTGGCTTCTTCAGGGTTCTTTGAATTTGAAAATCCAGGTCGATTACCCTTGCGGACGTCAGCATATAACGTAAATTGTGAAATAGATAAAATTTGACCATCCACCTGTTGAATATTTAAATTAAGTTTGCCATTATCATCTTCAAACAAACGTGCATTTATGATTTTTTTAGCAACTGCTTCTATGTCGGCTTCAGTTGTTTCCTTACCTATACCAACTAGCAAGCAATAACCTTTGTCTATTTCATTATGAATGCTGTCATTTGTAACTGCTGCTCTTTTTACTCTTTGTACAACTACTCTCATATTAATAGCACCTCATTAATTCCATACTCTACTTACAGTGTATACATCACTTAGTTGTTTAAGTTTCTCCACAACACGGAAGACATCATTAACGTTACGTACCATAACACTAATTGTGATAATTGCATTTTTATCTGTATCAGAACGTCCATTAATTTTGATAATACTTCCAACTGTAGAATTAACAGCTTGTATTACTTCATTTAATAAACCATTACGATCATAAGCACTTACCTCTAGGTCAACTTGGTATCGTTGTGTTGAATCTTTAGATTTTACCCATTCAACTGCGATTAATCGCTCTGTTTCATTTTTAACATTTGGACAATCCGTGCGATGTACTTTAATGCCATGTCCCTTAGTGATATAACCTACAATATCATCTCCTGGGATTGGATTACAACATTTTGAGAGTTTGATTAATACGTTCTCAATACCTTCAACATAAACACCACTATCCGTAATGATATCTTCTTTGATTGGTAATGACTTAATCACTTCTTGTGCTTCGTTAAGTGCTTTTTGCTTGTCTTGTATCCGTTGTCTTTCCGTTAATTTATTCACAACTTGAAGTGCTGTTACACCACCAAAACCAACAGCAGCAAATAAATCGTCGTCATTAGCAAAATTATATTTTTCATTGACGACTTCAATATTTTTATCCGTTAAAATATCATCTACTCTAAAGCCTTGTTCCTTAATTTCAGCTTCAACCATAAATTTACCTTTTTCAATGTTAGAGGAACGGTCTTGCTTTTTAAAGAATCCTTTAATTTTACTTTTAGCACTTGATGATTTAACTATTTTGAGCCAATCTCTACTTGGCCCATACGAATGCTTGCTGGTGCGAATTTCAATAATATCTCCAGTTTGTAGGACATAATCAATTGGGACAATTTTACCGTTTACTTTAGCACCAATCATTTTATTACCGACTTCACTATGAATGGCATAGGCGAAATCAATTGGAACAGCACCATAAGGTAATTCGATAACATCACTTGCAGGTGTAAACGCATATACTTTATCGCTTTGCAAATCATACTTCAATGATTCCATAAATTCTTGTGCATCAGATGAAGTATGGTCGGCTTCAGCTAATTCTTTTAACCAATTCAATTTGTTTTGGAAATCTTGGTTCTTTTCATTGACGGTTTTACCCTCTTTATATGCCCAATGCGCAGCAACACCATGTTCTGCAATTTCATGCATTTCATACGTTCTAATTTGAATTTCCAATGGGTCTCCATTTGGTCCAACTACTGTTGTATGAAGCGATTGATACATATTTTGTTTAGGCATTGCAATATAATCTTTAAATCGTCCAGGCATTGGTTTCCATAACGTATGAACTAATCCTAATATTGCATAACAATCATTAATTGAATTAACTATTACGCGAATAGCTAATAAATCGAATATTTGATCAAACTGCTTTTTCTGTTTCATCATTTTACGATAAATACTATAAATATGTTTCGGTCTACCACTAATGTCACCAGTGATATCCATTTTCACCATTTCTGTTTGAATTTTATCTATAGCGTTTGCGATATATGCTTCTCTTTCACTACGTTTCTTTTTCATTAAATTAACAATACGGAAATACTGAACACTATCTATGTATCGTAACGCAGTATCTTCTAATTCCCATTTAATTGTATTAATACCTAAACGATGCGCTAATGGTGCATAAATTTCTAATGTTTCTTTTGAAATACGCACTTGTTTTTCTCGGGCCATCGCTTTTAATGTTCTCATATTGTGTAATCTATCTGCTAGTTTAACAAGTATGACTCGAACATCTTTTGCGATTGCAATAAATAATTTACGATGATTTTCTGCTTGTTGTTCTTCTTTAGAACGATATTTTACTTTTTTTAGTTTAGTTACGCCATCCACAATTCGTGCGATTTCCTCATTAAACATATCCTTCACATCATCAAATGTATATGGTGTATCCTCTATAACATCATGAAGAAATCCAGCAACAATCGTTGGACCATCTAAACGCATTTCTGTAAGTATGCCCGCTACTTGAATAGGATGCATGATATACGGAAGACCATTTTTACGAAACTGGCCTTGATGAGCTTCATAAGCGATATGGTAACTTTTTAAGACGTATTGATAATCATCAGTTGATAAATATGATTTAGCTTTATTTAGCACCTCGTCAGCGCTATATGGATACTCGTTATTCAATATATGACACCCCAACTCATTTGTATTTCAAATACTCAACCAATATTCGAATTTTTGAAAATTAAGAAAACATACATTGTCCTTCTTTAATCCGAGTATATCATCTATTTCGATATAGAAATGCGAGTATTACTTTAATTTTATCAAATGTTAAAAGAACTATAAAAGCTTTAACAATTATATAAATAATAGTTCTATGATACTACAAGTTTTTAAATAAATAAATGGTGTTACACTAAAACAAAAACAAGTCGTTTATTTTAGTAACAAAAAGTGGGAATAAGATAGAATTCCTTTCGAATTCATTATCCCACTCCCACTTATTACGCAAGAATTAATCAACATGCGCAACGCTTATGTCGTACGCTAGTCAATTATTCATCGTATGAAATTAAGCTCATAACGTCATAATCTTTAATTTTTTCAATACCATTTAAATATTTAAGTTCAATAATAAATGCAATTCCAACAACGATACCGCCAAGCTTTTCAACTAATTTAATTGCAGCTTCAATCGTACCTCCAGTTGCTAACAAATCATCTGTGATAAGCACACGTTGACCTGGTTTAATTGCATCATTATGCATCGTTAAAACATTTGTTCCGTACTCTAAGTCATATTCGTAGCGAATGACCTCACGAGGTAACTTACCTTCTTTTCTAACTGGCGCAAAACCAATACCCATTGAATACGCTACTGGACATCCAATGATAAATCCTCTAGCTTCTGGACCTACAACAACATCTACATCTCTGTCTTTAGCATATTTTACAATTTGATCGGTAGCATAACCATAAGCTTCTCCATTATCCATGATTGTAGTTATATCTTTGAAACTTACTCCCGGTTTTGGCCAATCTTGCACTTCCGAAACATATTGCTTTAAATCCATTTATCTATTTCCTCCTATAATCTAACCCTTTTGTGATTTAATCCAAGTTTTTAGTTGCGTAAAATCATCATAAAGAAGAAGTTTCTCAACTTCCATTCTTGATTGTCTTAGTTGATAAACACGACTTGTTTCAATATTTTGTTTATTAGGATTATCTTTAATTTTAATTATACCATTTTCCTCTGTTACAAAACCTAACTCAAAAAATACTTTTAGCATAAATTTTAAAATGTTAGGCTTTACATCTAGAAATTGACATAATAACATGCCTTCTTGTTCTAAATTTGTTTCTTTTTTAGTTATTAGTGCTTTATAACAGTTTTTGAATTGCGTCGTCGTCGGCATACCATCAAAATAGATTGATTGTTGGTGTTGTAACACTAAATAAAGTTGAGAATAATTTAATTCTTCGAGACTCATTTTTAAACTCTCTAAATCAAGTGGTAAATCTCTTAAGACAACGACTTCATGGTCCCCATTTATTTTATCACTATAATAATAGTAATTATCATGTAATTTTTCTTTTTTAGGATGAATCAAGAATGCAATATTAGTATCATTAGGATCCAAATTCAATTGTTTACGTTTACTTCGATAGTCTAATATTTGTTCATTATTTGTTGCAATATCTTGAATAATAAATTGTGGTGATTGATTACCATTCCATTCGTTGATTTGCAAATTACCCAGAAGATTAATTGGTTGACCAAGTTCTATTTGCGTAGCTAAATCACCATTTTGCCAAAATAAACTTTGCAGTTTCAACTGCCCAGTTACTAATTTTAAGTGGTTTTTATCTTTGCCTATGGCTTTAACATCTACAACTTCATTGTCATCTAATTCTAATAACGGTTTCTCAAAATCCGTACCAAATGGACTGAGTCTTTGAATATCACGAATATTGTTAATCGTAATATCATTCTCTTCTAATTTAACTGCGACACGTTTGTTTGGCTCTAATGACGTATGTTCTGATAATTGGTGCATCCATTCATTTAATCCTTGCTCTAACGACTCAATATAATCAATTTCCATTGTCATTCCAGCCGCCATATGGTGACCACCGAATTTAGAAATTAAATCTTGATGTGCACTTAAAATTTCAAACATAGATACTTGCTCTATACTTCGTGCTGACCCTTTAGCATGGTTTTGTTTTAAATCAATATTAAGCATCAAAGTCGGTAGTCCATAGGTTTCAACTATTCTAGATGCTACGATACCAAGGACACCTTCATGCCAATCTTCTTTAGCTAATAACAAAAATTGTTTGCCCTTGTTCACTTTATCCTCGGCTATGGCTAATGCTTCTTCAGTAATCTGAGCAACTATCTCTTTACGTTCAATATTAAAATGTTCAACTTGTTCCGCTAGAAATTCCGCTTCTTCTTCATCTTCTGTCATTAATAATTCTGCTGCTAACGAAGCATCTTCTAATCGGCCTACTGCATTTAGTCTGGGTCCTATAATGAAACCTATCGTTTCTTCGTTAATCGTGTCATTATAACCCGCTTGGTTAAGTAAAGCTTTAATTTGTATCGGACAGCTTTCGTTTAACAAAGCTAATCCTTGTTTTACAATCGAACGATTTTCGTCAGTCAATGAAACTAAATCTGCAATCGTTCCTATTGCAGCTAAGCCTACAAAATAATTAGGTGGATTATCCAATAAAACTTGAGATAATTTATACGCCACGCCAGCACCACACAAATAATGAAATGGATAATCATATTCCGGGTGCATTGGGTGCACGATTGCATATGCTGAAGGTAACGTTCGACCAATTTCATGATGGTCAGTAACAATAACGTCAACGCCTAGTTCTTGTATCATTTCAATCTCTTTATGACCTTGTATACCATTATCGACAGTTATGATTAGGGATACACCTTCGTCATGTGCATTTCTAAATGCAAGTTCATTAGGTCCATAACCTTCTGTGAAGCGATTCGGAATATACCAACCTACCTCAGCACCTAATGTCTTTAACGTATTAACCAATATAGTCGTAGACGTGACACCATCAGCATCATAATCACCATATACTAAAATGCGTTCATTTTTATCTATAGCTTCATTAATTCGATTGACCGCTTTTTCCATATCACTTAATAACCAAGGATCATGGTTGACGGCTGTTTGATTTAAAATCGCTTTAATAGACGCATCTTCAGTAATGGATTTACTTTCAAGTACTTTTTTTATAATAGGTGTTAATTGATGTTTATTTGCTAATGTTTCATCTATGTATTGTGTTGGAGGTTCATATAGCCAATTATATTTTGATTTAATCATGTCATTATCCTCCCTTTTTCCAAAAGCCATTATACCGAAAATTGAGCTAAATAAAAAGTAATCAACGTTAAGTTATTAAAAGCGTTAAAAAAGAGTAGAACGGAATTCTAATTGAATTCACCATTCTACTCTTATAATTTATACTAATATTTTTTCATCATTTGATTTTTTCTCTTTGTATACCGTTAATTTACCATTATCTGATTTCTTAAGTTGTCGTTTTTTCATAATACCCCATAATGGCACAGCAATAAATACTGAAGAGAATACACCAGAAACTAATCCGATTAATAGTGCTAATGAGAAGTTAAATAAACTTGATGCACCAAAGATTAAAATCGCTACTACGACCACAATAACAGTTAATACCGTATTGATAGAACGTGTCATTGTTTGACGTATAGATCGATTGACGATTTCATCGATTTGTTCAAGTTTAGTAATAACCTTAATTTTATGAAGGTTCTCCCTTACACGGTCGAATGTAACAATCGTATCATTAATTGAATAACCTACAATGGTTAGTACAGCTGCGATAAATGTAATATCAACTTCTAATCGGAATAAACTGAATAAAGCAACAATCATAAAGACGTCATGGAGCAATGCTAAAACAGATGATAATCCCATTCTCCATTCGAATCTTAGTGATACATAGATAATAATACCTATTGCAGCGTATATAAGTGCTTTCATTGCGTTTTTAGCTAATTCTTGACCAATCATAGGTGATACAGTATTGACTGTTGGTTTATGACCATACTCATCATTTACTTTTTTATTTAACTCTACGACTTTATTTTTAGATAAGTCTTTTTTGAATTGAACAGTCGCTTGTTTGTTGTCATTACCATTAATTTGAACTTGATCTGGTGATAATCCTAAATCTTTCATCGTACGTTCAACTTTAGGTTGTGATAGTTTCGTATTAGAATCAATGTCTACTCTAGTACCTGCTGAAAAATCAATACCTAGGTTTAATTTGAAGATACTCAATATAACAATACCAACGATTAAGATTAAAATACTAAATCCAATTAATGGTTTTGCTAATTTTACAAAATTCCATTTTTCGTATGAGGTTTTAAGATCATGAACATCTACGCCTTCATTAATATCATGTCGATCCTTCTTACTAACACCAAATAACCAGAATTTCTTCTTAAAGTAGTTAGAAGATACGAGTAATGATAATAAACCTCTTGATAAGAATACGGCTGTTACAAATATCATCAAGATACCTAAAAGTAACATTGTTGCGAAACCTTTAACTGAGCTTTCACCGAAGAAGAATAACACACCAGCTGCAATTACTGTTGTTAAGTTCGAGTCAAAGATAGTTAAGAATGAACTTTTATTTGCTTTAGAGTAAGCCTGTTTTAATGTCCTACCGATTCGCAATTCATCTTTTATCCGCTCATACATGATAATATTCGCATCTACCGCCATACCTACACCAAGCACAAGTGCCGCTAATCCCGGTAATGTAAGCACACCAGAAATAAAGTTAAATGCTACTAAAGTAAGGTAAATATATACTGTTAATGCGATAATAGCAACGATACCTGGAAGTCTGTAGAAGCCTACCATAAATAAGTATATAATTGCTACTCCAATTGCAGATGCAAATATAGTTTTATCAAGTGCGTCTTGACCAAATTGTGCACCTACTGAATTAGAGTAAATTTCTTTTAAGTCAACTGGTAAAGAACCTGCGTTAAGTAATTCTGCAATTTGTTTAGCACGTTCCACACCTTCTTGACCATGGAAGCCACCTGAAATTTCAACGCTATCAGAATTAATTGGTTGATCAACAGACGCTGCTGAAACGAATTTACGTTTGTCTTCAGGTTTTTCTAATTCTTTATGGTAGCTATCTCCTTTTTTAAAATCAAGCCAAACTACCATCATGTTTTCTTGTTTTTTTGAAATTTCTTCTGTTACTTTTTTAAATTTTGCGCGGTCTTTTAATTTAAACGTAACTGCCGGCTCATTTGTACCTTGCTTGAATTCTTGCTTAGCTGAGCCTTGTACAATATCTTTACCTGTTAATTTAACTTTGTCATTAGCATCACGAATCGTTAAATTAGCCTGAGAAGATAATATTTTACGTGCCTCATCAGGATCTTTTACACCTGCTAATTGAACTCTGATACGATCTGGATCCTCAACTTGAATGTGAGGTTCAGAAACACCTAGCACGTTGACACGGTTTTCCAAAGTTCTAGCAGTAGATTGCAAGGCTTTTTCATCGATTTTTTTATCCCCATCAAGTGGTTTAACTTGATAAAGCACTTCGAATCCACCTTGTAAATCTAGTCCGAGATTTACATTTTTAACTACATTCTTGTAAGTCATCCCCATTCCAACAAATAGAACGGCTACGATTAGTATGAATGCAATTATCCTACTAAATTTCTTCACATGAACACCTCATTGTTTACTTATGTACTAAGAATAATCTTTTAATAAACCATGTGCAAGTTAATAAAAAATTACATAGTTATTACATGACCTATCTATATTAACATACCACATCTATTAGTGAAATTAAGATCATTGCACCTAACCCTTTAAAACTAAAAAAACTGTCAACAAAGATCATCTCTGTCGACAGCTTTAGATAATTCATTTCGTATCTCCCTTAATATTAAGAAGGGTCTACTTGTTTAATCGCTGGTTTTTCGAAAGTCATTTCAGTACCATGACCATTAACTGTAATAACAACTGTAGTTTCATCCACAGCTTTAACAGTTCCTTTTAAACCACCAATTGTAGTAATACGTTGACCTGATTCAATTCGACTAATCATTTCACGATGCTCTTTCGCACGTTTTTGTTGAGGTCGAATTAAAAAGAAATAAAATACTATAATTAAAATTATAGGTAAAATTAACGCTGAAACGTTCATTATGTTGTCTCCTTATTTAGAAATTTTTAGGGTTCTCTACATTAAGCCCATATTGTTCAAAGAATTCATCTTTAAAATCTAAAAGACGATCTTCTCGAATCGCTTGTCTAATATCTTCCATCAATTTTAGCAGAAAATGTAAATTATGAATAGTAGTAAGACGGATACCGAAAGTTTCTTCAGCTTTAATCAGATGTCTGATATATGCGCGTGAATAATTCTTACATGTGTAGCAATCACAATTTTCATCTAGTGGTTTAAAATCGTTGGCATATTTAGCATTCTTAATCACTAATCTTCCGTTCGATGTCATACATGTACCATTTCTAGCGATACGCGTCGGTAAAACACAGTCAAACATATCCATTCCACGTATACTACACTCAATTAACGCATCTGGAGACCCTACACCCATAAGGTAACGTGGTTTATCATCTGGCATATATTGCACAGTATGTTCAACCATTTCGTACATTACTGGTTTAGGTTCACCTACAGATAAGCCACCGATTGCATATCCAGGGAAATCTAGTGCAACTAATTCTTTCGCACTTTGTTCTCTTAAATCCTTGTATTCTCCACCTTGGATAATACCAAAGAGCGCTTGATCATCAGGACGCTTATGCGCTTTTAAGCAACGTTCAGCCCATCGTGTCGTACGTTCAATTGAGTCTTTTACATATTTATATTCTGAAGGCATAGGTGGACATTCATCGAACGCCATCATAATATCTGAACCTAAATCATTTTGAATCTCCATCGATTTCTCAGGACTTAAAAATAATTTCGATCCATTCGTATGATGTCTAAACTCAACGCCTTCTTCACTGATCTTACGAAGATTACTTAAACTAAATACTTGGAAACCACCTGAGTCAGTAAGAATTGGGCCATCCCAATTCATAAACTTATGTAGACCCCCAGCTTGTTTGATAATATCATTTCCAGGTTGTAACCACAAATGATACGTATTTCCAAGTATAATTTTAGCTTCAATTTGGCGTAATTCTTCAGGACTCATTGTTTTAACGGTTGCTTTTGTACCAACTGGCATAAACATCGGCGTTTCAAAAGAACCATGTGGTGTGTGAACGATACCTAAGCGTGCGCCTGATTGTTTACAAGTCTTTATATGTTCATAAGTTACTGCTGGCATATTTAATACCTCTCATTCATTAAATAATTAACATCGCATCACCGAAACTGAAGAATCTATATTCCAAGTTAACAGCTTCTTTATATGCGTTTAAAATGTTTTCTCGACTACTAAATGCGGAAACAAGCATGACAAGCGTTGATTTAGGTAAATGGAAATTAGTAATCAAACCATCTATCGCTTTGTACGTAAATCCTGGATAGATAAAAATATCAGTCCAGCCACTGACAGCTACAAATTCACTATAATCTCTACGAATCGTCTCTAAGGTTCTAGTAGATGTTGTACCTACAGAAATGATTCTGTGGCCTTCTTTTTTAGTTTGATTTAATAAGTCCGCTGTTTCTTGTGTCATTTGGTAATATTCACTGTGCATTTCATGGTCATTGATGTCTTCAACACTCACAGGTCTAAATGTACCTAATCCAACATGTAAGGTAATAAATGCAATATTTATTCCTTTAGCTCTAATATCATCTAACAATTCATCTGTAAAATGTAGCCCAGCTGTTGGCGCTGCTGCTGAGCCGCTTTCTTTGGCATATACAGTTTGATAACGATCAGGATCATCTAAGCGTTCTTTAATATATGGAGGTAGTGGCATTTCACCGAGTTCATTCAATCTTTCTTCTAATATTCCTTCATAATGTAAACGCATGATGCGTCCACCTTGATCTAATTCTTTGATGCATTCAGCTACAATCTTACCGTCTCCGAAAGATAATTTATTACCCACTTTAATTCGTTTTGCAGGTTTAAGTAATACTTCCCAATCGTTATCCTCAATTCGGGTAAGCATTAGCATTTCAACTTTTGCGCCAGTTTCTTCTTTCAAACCAAATAATCGTGCAGGCATAACACGCGTATCATTTAAGACAAGCGTATCACCAGCTTCTAAATAATCAATCACATCCTTGAAATGTTTATGTGTGATGTGACCATCTTTTCTACCTAACACCAATAATTTACTTTGGTCTCTATCTTTCAAAGGGGTCTGAGCAATTAATGATTCAGGCAAGTCATAATCAAATTCCTCAACATTCATTTTTATTCCCTCATTTATTAAAATTTTTGAAATGTTCATACGCATATGCAGTGGCTTTTCTACCTCTAGGTGTACGTTCTATAAAGCCTTTTTGAATTAAAAAAGGCTCGTAGACATCCTCAATGGTTACACGTTCTTCACCTATAGATACCGCTATTGTATCCAGTCCTACAGGTCCTCCATTGTATTGATTTATAATACATCTCATCATTTTATGATCAATATAATCTAAACCTTCTGCATCTACTTGTAGTAATTGTAAAGCTTGTTTCGTTGTTTCAATATAAATTTGTTCATCTTCATTAACTTGTTGAAAGTCTCTGACACGTTTTAATAAACGATTGGCAACACGTGGTGTACCTCGCGAACGTTTCGCTAATTCAGTCGCACTTTCATCGTCAATTTTAGTATTTAAAACTTCTGCTGTACGGATAATGATTTCTTTTAAATCATTTTCGTTATAATATTCCAATCTTAGATGAACACCAAATCTATCTCTCAATGGGCCTGTTAAACTTCCAGCTCGTGTAGTTGCACCAACTAACGTAAATGGAGGTAAGTCTATTCTAATACTTCTCGCCTCGTCACCTTTACCAATAATAATATCAATGAAGAAATCTTCCATTGCTGAATATAACACTTCTTCTACAGTACTACTTAAACGGTGAATTTCGTCAATAAATAATACATCGCCAGGTTGTAAGCCAGAAAGTATCGCAGCTAGGTCACCAGGTCTATCTAATGATGGTCCTGAAACAGTTCTGATATTAACATCCATTTCATTTGCAATAATATTAGATAGCGTTGTTTTACCAAGTCCTGGTGGTCCGAATAAAAGTACATGATCTAATGGTTCTTCACGAAGTTTAGCCGCTTTAATGAATACTTCGAGATTATTCTTAATTGAAGATTGTCCTATATACTGTTTTAATCTTGTTGGTCTAAGTGACAGCTCGAAAGACGTTTCTTCATTATGCAAAGATTGATCAACCATTCTGTCATCCATATTTTCTCCCCCAGTTACATTAGTTAATGTTTCGTCTCTGCTTTTAAAAAATCAAGATACCAGTGTTTTTAAGCCGAGTTTCACTGCTTCATCAACTGAATCAAATGATGATTTGTTCAATACTTTTTCAACTTTAGCTATTTCACGTTTTGAATATCCTAAAGCTTCAAGCGCAAGTAAAGCTTCTTTCACTAGTTGCTCATTATTTGAACTATTTTCATTGATACTGAGTAGTGATTCAGTTGTTTCTGTTGTAATTTGTACTTTTCCTTTTAAATCAAGCACAATTTGACGCGCAGTTTTCTTCCCTATACCTGGAAACTTCGTTAAATAAGCGTCATTTTCATTCTCAATGGCTAGTTTAACTTCATTTGGAGTGCTTGTCGCTAAAATTGCTAATGCAGATTTAGGGCCTATCCCTGTTACTTTAATCAAACTTAAAAACATATCTTTTTCTTCTTCATTGATGAAGCCATAAAGTAACTCTGCATCTTCTCTAACAATCAAAGAAGTATATATGACTACTTCTTGGTCCAAATATTTTTGAAAACGATAAGAATTAGGTGTTTGAATTTCGTACCCTACTCCATTCGATGTTTCAACAACTACGTGAGTTGGAAATAATTGTGTTAATTTCCCTTTAATATAAGCGTACATTATTAACCTTCCTTACATACTCATACTGATTAATTCGACTTTAGAAACATGATCAATATTTCGTAAAGCTTTAATTATTTCGTCAATTGAAATCGTAGTATTTTGGGCGCTTAAAGATAGCGTTATCGTAGCTTTCTCTTCCATAGGTACACTTTGATGAATTGTAAGTACAGATAATTGTAGTTTAGAAATAGTATTCAGTACTTGTGCTAGCATTCCTACAATGTCATTTACATAAAGGATGAGTGTAAATTCACGATGGTCTAGCATTTTCTCATCTACAGGAAATATGGTTTCTCTATATTTGTAAAATGCACTCCGGGAAAGATCGAATAATTTAACTGCTTCATAAATGGACAATTCCGGATTATTTTTTAAAGCATCTTTAATTTTTAATGTCTTAACCACTGATTCAGGTAAAACATCTTCTCGTATCAAATAAAACTTTTTATAATCTTTGTTGTCCACTGTTAGCACTCCTATTCTACAAATTCAAATTCTCCACCTAAAATTCTAACGATGTCTCCATTACTACAACCACGCTCTCTCAATGCATCATCAATACCCATTGAGCGCATTTGTCGAGCAAATCTTCTAACTGCAGGATCACTATTGAAGTCTGTCATTTTGAACATTCTTTCAATAGCATTACCACTGACAACATAAGCGCCATCATCATCTCGCGTAATAGTAAATTTATCTTGTGAAGGCGTATGTTTATAAAGTACGCGGTTAACACCTACTTCTTCGTCATTATCGACGCTGAAGTCAATATCTTTAACTTCATCTAATTTATCCGCTATCGCATATAACAATTGATCAATATTATCACGTGTAATCGTTGAGACAGGAATGATTACAACATCATTATCTACTTCTTCTTTAAATAGCGTTAGATTGTCTTCTGCGTTAGGCATATCCATTTTGTTAGCTACAACGATTTGAGGTCTATCCTCTAATCTTTGCTTATAATTAACTAATTCCTTATTAATGATTTGATAATCTTCATATGGATCTCTGCCTTCTGATCCACTCATATCTATCATATGCACAATTACTTTTGTACGTTCAACATGTCTTAAAAATTGATGTCCTAATCCAACACCGTCGGAAGCACCTTCAATTAAACCTGGTAAATCAGCCATTACAAAACTTCTATTGTCTGGTGTTGAAACAACACCTAAATTCGGTTTAATCGTAGTGAAATGATAGGCACCAATTTTGGGTTTAGCTTTGGAAACGATTGATAACAACGTTGATTTTCCTACACTAGGGAATCCTACTAATCCAACATCAGCAAGTAATTTCAGTTCTAATGTAACATCTAATTCCTCACCAGGTTCACCATTTTCACTAAAATCAGGCGCCGGATTTCTAGGCGTTGCAAATCGAGAATTACCACGTCCGCCTCGTCCACCTCGAGCAACTATAGCGCGTTGGCCATCTTCAACTAAGTCTGCTAAAACTTCATCCGTTTCAACACTTTTAATTATCGTGCCAGGTGGTACTTTTAATACTAAATCTTCGGCACCTCTACCATGCATGTTACTACTTTGTCCATTTTCACCTTTTTTAGCTTTAAAGTGACGTTGATATCTAAAATCTAATAATGTTCTTAAACCTTCATCTACTTCAAAAACTACTGATGCGCCTTTACCACCGTCACCACCAGCAGGTCCACCAAATGGGACATACTTCTCTCTTCGATAAGCTGTGATACCATTACCACCATCACCGGCTTTAAGAGATATTGTAACTTGATCGACAAACATATATCTCACCTCTTTTACGATTTGTTCTTCAATGACAATATTATATCATTATCCATTAAAGTATAAAAAACTAATACAATAAAGTTAGTTAAATTCTATAAAAACAAAATAAAACACCAGAAGCATTCACTTCTGGTGTTAACTAGACAAAATTATTCAGCTACTGCATAAACAGAAACTTGTTTTTTGTCACGACCTTTACGTTCGAAACGAACAACGCCGTCGATTTTAGCGAATAATGTATCATCGCCACCACGACCTACATTTTCACCAGGATAAATTTTAGTACCACGTTGACGGTATAAAATTGAACCACCTGTAACGTATTGACCGTCAGCACGTTTAGCACCTAAACGTTTAGATTCAGAGTCACGACCGTTTTTAGTAGAACTTACCCCTTTTTTAGATGCGAAGAACTGTAAGTTTAATTTTAACATCGGGATACACCTCACTTGTAATTTAATCTGATATTTTCATTATATTCATCTTCAATCGTTTGTAAAGAAACTAACATCGCTTGAAGAATTAGTTGCGCTTGTTCATTGTTTGTATCTACACTTCTGATATGAAAATGACCTCCGTCATCTTCATAATCAATGTCTGGTTTCTCAGTCGTTAAACCTAGAATCGCATTAACACTTCCAAATATAACCGCTGATGCACCTGCACAAACAATATCATGACCATATTCACCATGATTAGCATGACCATCCATGATAACGTCAGTTACTTTTCCACTATCATTAATAGTAATATCAACCGTAATCATAGATTAAGCGTTGATTTTATCAATAGTTAATTTAGTGTATGGTTGACGATGACCTTTTTTACGTTTAGAGTCTTTACGACGTTTGTACGTAAATACAGTGATTTTTTTACCGCGTCCTTGTTTATTAACTGTAGCAGTAACTGTAGCGCCTTCAACAGTTGGCGCACCAACTTTAACTGAATCGCCACCTACAAATAAAACTTTATCAAATGTGAATGAGTCACCTTCATTAACATCTAATTTTTCAACGAAGATTTCTTGACCTTCTTCTACTTTAATTTGTTTACCGCCTGTTTCGATAATAGCAAACATACTTTGCACCTCCTATAATTATAAGTCACGCCATATATAGGTGACATCGAAATGTTCTTAAACCTATATTTGAGCGGTTGTATGTAGCTATAAAACTACTCAACTACTGCATCTTACCATTACTACATCTATGTGTCAATCTTGATTTTGTGTTTTTTTCATTAATTTCATAAATATAGGAAATAGAATCATTAACAATAAGATATTCATTATTACTGTTGGTATTAATCTCAATAAAATAAGATTAATGATATCAATATTTGCGAACCCAATCACACCATATATCATTGCTATATAAATCTCAAACACAATGATACTTGCAATACTTAATGCAAAAACCATAGTGTAATCTCGATAAAAAACGTTAAGGAATTTATCGAAAATAACCACGAGTGCTAAGTAACCAAACATATATAAACCATATACACTACCGGTATAAACATCCGTTACAATTCCAAATAATACTGCAAAGATTAATCCTATACCGAAGCCACGATAAATTGTTAACAACAAAATATATAATAACATTAAGTGTGGGATAAGATTAAACTCAAAATGACCAAAATGCATCGGTATCACAAGTCCAATGATGCTGTCGATGTAAAACAACACAACGCCAACAATTAAGTACCACAATACTCTCATCAATTGTCCCTGCTTTCATCCGTACCATTGTCAGGATCTTTTTTGGCAATATAAACGTGGCTAATATCTGATAAATTGGCACCCGTCTTAACGCTCACTTCTTTTGCTAATCCATACTCATCATTCTCAACTTTGGTAACTTCACCTATGTATAAATCACTTGGCAATTGATCGGCTAATCCGCTTGTAACAACTTTATCGCCTTTTGAAATCTTATCTTTATTATTAATATTTCCAATCACAAGTTCCTGATTCTTTTTATCGTAATGGTCGATTAAGCCAAACACATTTTTAGAATCATGTTGAATATTAACAGACAATTTACCTGTTCTTGTATTCGTTGATAATAAGTCTACTTGAGCTGAAAATTGGTTGACTTTCGTTACCCTTCCAACTAAGCCTTCAGCGGTCATAACAGCTATATTAGATTTAACACCATCTTTTTTACCTTTATCGATAATAACTGTATTCATCCACTGATCTGCATTTCTAGCGATTACTGCACCAGAAATAGGATCATATTTAGAAATGTCAGTCATATCTAATTCTTTTTTTAAATCTTTATTTTCCGCTTCTAGCTTTTCATTTTTAGCCTCTAGCTGTTTCACTTTATTATTATCAGTTGTTTTATTTGAGCTAAAAAGATTATTAATCGCTCCAGTAACAAAATTGACAGGATAACTCACGACTCTTTGTCCAAGAGAAACGGAATCCCCTACATATTGTTCAGGAGGTGATTGCGTCTGCGATCTTAATGACAAACCAATCAGTGCAATAAAAATAATAACCGCACAAAAAACAACAATTAATTTGTTATTTTTGAAAAACTTTTGCACTCATAACACCTCTATAAATTCTAATTTTAATCATCCTATATTATTTTATATTACTCGGAGTCTTAAATAAAGCACTAAGTTTATTCTATAGTATCATCTTAAAATAAAAAAGAGATTAGATAACTAGACTATTATGAAACGTGTTACATAGCCTATATTATCTAATCTTACTCATCAAACTCATTTTGAAATTAATTTTACTTTTTGTCTTTATCTTTTTTATCATCATCACTATAAAGTTTTTCATCTTTTCTCCATTTCGCGAAAAGATTTTGCGCTTTAGCTTGTTCATTTGCTTGTTTTTCTTTAGATTGTTCAGACATTCATCACACCAACCTTCGAAATTTAGTTTATAACATAACCATAACGCAGAAAATAAGCGAGTTCAATTATGAAAACTTAATTAATATGCATCAAAAGGTCTTAATTCAATATATTGACCGAGCGCATTTAAATCTTGTTCCATTTCTATTTCAGTTCGATATACTTTAATATGATCACTACCAAATTTATAAATAATGAATTCATCATCACGTTGACCTGCTAAATAATTGTCATTATATCCCATTCTACCTAGACCAGAAACCGCCATAAACTCTTTTTTATCCAAATATTTAAATACATTTCTAGTTTGACTTGCTGGTATATTTTGTAAAATATCATTATCTTGGATTTCATAATGCTTACCATTAGCCGGAATATTTTGTGGACGATTCAAATTATTTGGTGCGTTACTGACTTGCTCATTATTAATAGGATGATTAATTGGATTCCAATCTTGATCTCTTAAAAATGGTGCGTATTTTAATGCAAAATATATAATACAAATAATAGCTATGACTGCAATGATATTTTTAATAATACTAAGTAAAAATCGCATTAAATACCCTCCAATAGTATTCCATATTATTATAAATGACCGTTGTCACAACATCATCAGTCTTAAGCATGAAAATGGTATGCACTAAAGTATGATACCAAATTAATCAAGAATGTTTTATAATATAACTATATTATTGTTTATGGATATTCATGAGGAGTGTTGATAATGAGTATTGTGAGTATCATTTTAATTGCATTACTTGTGATATTGCTATTTAGGGTTGGTTTTGCAATTCTTAGATTTGTAATATCTGTAGCCTTAATACTATTAGGATTATATTTAGGATATCAAGGTATACTTTGGATTATGGAAAATTTCCAAGTATTATCCGCCTATATTCAATAAATTGGAAACTAGCCATGCATTATCACTTATCATAATTGATATTGCAATGGCTAGTTTTTATTTACGAAATGTATGTCTTAGATAGTTAAATAATTTATAAATGCTAGATAGTAATATCCCCCATATAGCCCCTGTAATTAACGAAGCTAAAATTAATGTAGCAATATTTATATCTTGGCCACTAATCAACACGCCTAGCACGGTAAATATCGCAATGCCTATCATAGAAAGAACAACTGTAACAAGCATTTCTTTAAGTCCAATGGTGTATTCTTTAATTGTAAGTCTTAATACATATATAACTGGTATCAAAATCCCAATGATTAAAAATAATGTCATAAAGCACCTCTATAAAATTTTTCAAACACAATTATACAAGATGATTAATCATTAAAACAAATCATTCTTTAAATTGACTTATTCAAAATAACCTTCTTCCACTAAACTTGCATATTTCTGATCTCCAATAATAATATGATCAAGGACTTGAATCCCTAATAATTCACCGCAATCTTTTAATCTTATAGTAGTTGCTATATCTTCTTTAGAAGGTGTGATGTCTTATCAAGAGTAAATTACTAAAAATCCATTAACATCAATGTTTTTACTTTAAGAACATATATTTAACGTGTTAAATCAAATGAAAAAATACAATGTCATTATTAGATGACAATTGATTACGGTCAGAAGAATGTACCACAAATAAAAAAACTAATTCCTTTTTATTTTATCGAGGAATTAAGCTTTTGACCTGCAACAATCACGCCCAATTTCGGAATATCTATAATATGATTTCGATCTTAAATTATCTACTTTAACTGACGCTACCTGCTCGTTAAAGAAGACCTATTTAAAAAAGTTTATACTGCACCTGCCTTTATTATGTAAGTAAAAGTAGTAAAGCTTTAAATTGGTTTTCAAAAAAGTAGGGTTGATTATTTCTTTTTCATCAATTATTATTGTGTTATTATCACAATATGAGAAAGGAGGCAAAAAGTAATGGGAATTGATTTCATTAATGTCGAGTTTAGAAAGCATGTAAAAGTTTCAGGGGATTTAGGTACAACGGGATCAGTATGTCCTTTTTCACAAAAACAAAAAATGGAAACACTACCGGAAAACTTTTTGCCTCCTTTTATATAATGGGCAAAAATTTATGAATCTATTGCATTTGTAAAAATGCATACGAATGATTAGGCACCGGTTGTTAAACTGGTGCCTTTTTTTTGTTTGATCAGTTCAGTTAGTTTGGAGAACCGAATCTTTAATCATGCTGTAGAAATATGGTGAGTTCGTTGATTTGGTTTTACAATATAAATAGATATGAGGTGAGGTTTATGGTGAAAGCAGTGGATTTAGCCTCCTAAAATCACAATATATTTTAGGAGGAAATAAAATGAAAAAGGATAGTAAATCTAAAGAAATGATTCAATCTGAAAAAAGGGGTTCTACTAGGCTTTTAATGATGGTACTCTCCCTATCTGTACTTGTAGGTGCAATTACGGCTGATTTAGTCAATCCCGTACTTCCACTAATAAGCAAAGATTTAGAAGCTTCGAAATCTCAAGTGAGTTGGATAGTTAGTGGTATTGCACTTGTTCTTGCGATTGGAGTTCCGATTTATGGTCGAATCTCAGACTTTTTTGAGTTACGAAAGCTATATATCTTTACCATTATGATTCTGGCAAGTGGTAGTCTTTTATGTGCAATTGCCCCGAACCTCCCATTGTTGGTTTTGGGAAGAATGGTTCAGGGTGCTGGGATGTCCGCAATTCCAGTTCTATCAGTCATTGCAATTTCGAAGGTTTTCCCACAAGGAAAACGTGGGGGAGCTTTGGGAATTATCGCAGGAAGTATTGGTGTTGGAACTGCTGCTGGTCCAATATTTGGTGGAGTAGTTGGTCAATATTTAGGGTGGAATGCCTTGTTTTGGTTCACATTTTTGTTAGCCATTATGATTGTTATTGGTGCCTACTACGCGTTACCGACAATTAAACCGGCAGAATCCGTAGGAAGCAATAAGAACTTTGATTTCATTGGTGGTTTATTCCTCGGCCTCACAGTAGGATTACTCCTTTTTGGCATCACTCAAGGAGAAACTTCTGGTTTTTCTTCGTTCTCATCGTTAACTAGCCTAATTGGTTCTGTTGTAGCTTTGGTGGGATTTATTTGGAGAATTGTTACCGCAGAAAATCCATTTGTACCACCTGTCCTGTTCAATAACAAGGATTATGTCAATACGGTCATAATTGCATTTTTTTCGATGTTTGCTTATTACGCTGTTCTTGTGTTCGTCCCATTACTAGTCGTTGAGGTGAATGGACTCTCTTCTGGACAGGCTGGAATGATATTGTTGCCAGGTGGTGTGGCTGTTGCAATCTTATCTCCCTTCGTTGGCCGTCTTTCTGATCGATTTGGGGATAAACGTCTGATAATTACTGGGATGACTCTGATGGGGCTGTCTACCTTATTCTTGTCCACCTATGCATCTGGTGCTTCACCTCTGTTAGTTTCCGTGGGGGTCCTCGGAGTAGGGATTGCTTTTGCATTCACGAATTCTCCCGCAAATAACGCCGCAGTAAGTGCACTCGATGCAGACAAGGTTGGTGTCGGAATGGGGATTTTCCAAGGTGCTTTGTACCTTGGAGCAGGAACTGGAGCAGGTATGATTGGAGCATTATTATCCGCTCGACGTGATGCTACTGAGCCGATAAATCCATTATATATATTGGACGCTATGTCCTACTCAGATGCGTTCCTTGCAGCTACAGGGGCAATACTCATTGCCTTAATAGCTGGATTAGGTTTAAAAAAGCGTGGGTAATAACTTAGTTATGTAAAGATTAGTTATTGTTTAGTTCATCTTCTATAGTTTAAGCTGTAAATAAATAGCTTAGGAATCACGCAAATTTGAATTTCTTAGAATAGAATACTTTTAAGTAACTCAACTTTCGTACACTGTTTTATTGGTGCGAAAGTTGAGTATGTTAAGGATGAAACAATGAAAACATTGGTGATCGTTTCTCACCCAGATATGCCAAATTCTCGAATCAATAAAGTTTGGGTAGAAAAAGCAGCGTCTTATTCAAACGAAATTACCATTCATGATCTTTATAGAGAGTATCCTGATTTTATTATGAATGTAAAAAGAGAGCAGGAATTAGTTGAAAATCATGATAATATTATTTTTCAATTTCCATTATATTGGTATAGTTCTCCTTCATTATTAAAAAAATGGATCGATGAAGTGATTATATATGGATGGGCTTACGGATCAAAGGGTAAAAGAATATTTTATAATCGAAAATTAGGATTAGCTATATCAGCTGGCGTAAAAAAAGGTGAATTTACAAGTATGGGTAAAAACAAGCATACATTAACCCAGATGTTAACACCATTCAAATCTTTATGTGCATAGATTCATGCTGAATATGTACCAGAGTTTGTACTTTACGGTGCTAATTCGGATATGAAGGGCGAAGAGATACAGAAAAGTGCTAATGAGTATTTGCAATATATTAAAAAGTATTATTTAAGAGCATAAAACACTTCTGCGATCATGCCAACAATACTAGAAGAAAGCCCATTTCCCCTTAACACATTTAGGGAAATGGGCTATTGAAGTTATTGAAGGTTTTAGCGATTTCATTTTAGGTAGCCAATTCAAAGTGCCCAATAAATTCCAAGAAACACAAATCTGCTAAAACAGCTTGCCATGTAATTTTTGAACTTGATCCTTTAACCGTTCATTCTCTTCTTCTAACGCCTTTATACGGCTTTTTAAGGTTTTTATTAATACGTCCTCTGAACGAGGGCTTTTACTAGGTTTACGGGGGGTTAACTCACTTATCTGCATCCCTCTTAATGTCTCCACTCTAGTTCTAATATCTTTTTGTTTGTAAAGCCATGACTTTGAAACATTTGCTTTTTGTGCAACGGAATTAAAATTAATCTTCTCTTCTTTCAATGCCATCTCTGAAATTGTCTTTTCAACCCTAATTCTTGTTTTCTCCGACTTGTCTTTAGCTAGCTGAACTATGGCAGTTGTGTTACCTTTTCTAATCATTTTAATTCGTCTCCTTTAACGAATGAATAATCTGTTCTAATCTATTTTTAACACGTTCATTGGTTTCAACCTGACGCTGCCATTGGTTTTGTTTAGCCCTATTTAGTATTTCTTTAGTTCGCTCTAAGTGCTCTTCATGTTCAGTAAGAAATTGTTTACTTGTACAGAAATTCGTACAATCTAAACATGCATTTGCGTGAGGACATGGTCCTGCAATTACTGGTAACCGACAATAGCCATTAGGAAGTGCCTGTGCATTGATATTCTTTTTAAACCATTGAAGATCTGTATTGTCAGCTTCAGTATTTTCCTCACTTAAATCCAGAATGCTACCGTTATTCGTTACTAAGGTTTCCTTAAATTTCGTAAATTCCTTCTTTAGGGTTTCATCAAAAATATGTGCATATCTTGCCGTCATTTCCGGTGATTCGTGACCCAAGAACTTCTGGACAATATGTTGTGGCACTCCGTTATTTATCATTCTAGTGCCAACTGTATGCCGAAAGGCATGAGCATGAAAACGAAAAATTTCTCCGTTGCTGTCCGTTATCTTTTCTTCATAAGCTAGTTCATTTAATTTAACCCTAAAGGTATCTTGTTTCAATGGTGAGCAATCTTTTCGGGGAAACACATATACACATCCATCATCGAGTTCATCAGCCACCCTTTGCTCTTGAACTAATATCAATGCAGCAATTTCTTTAGAAATAGGAATGATATGCTCTTTCTTCATTTTCCACTGATAATACTTTAAAAAGCAATCCCCTTCTTTATCGGTTATGACGCTCCCTTTTTTCAATGTACAAAGTTCACTGATACGCATCCCGCATTCTTGAAGTACCATAACCATTGTAGCAATATAAGGTTCCAATTTATCTAATTTCCCATTTAATTGTTCAAGTATATGTTCATCAATATAACGTGGTAGTGCCTTCGGCACTTTAGGGTAATCTTCTTGAAAGATAAGGATCTTAGAAGGTGTATCCTTCCAGTCATATCTTTGAATTGTAGTAAAAAAAACGTCTAAAGTAGATATTCGTCCAGTTACAGTACTGGGTTTTAAACCTTTTAAATTAATATAATTAAAATATTGCTCAATTTCATTTCTAGTTAATTGATGAATCCTTTGTATACCTTCACAATTTTTGTTCATGAAATTAAAAAATTCTTTTAATTTTGAAGCTATATCTACTACGTGAGAAAAGCTAGCTGTGTTTAACATTAGTTTACAATATCGCTTAACTATTTCTTTAAAATAATTATTCTTAAAACCCTTAAAGTTGATCGTATATTCGTAGGATGTTGGGTTTACCTTATCTTCCGGTAATGATAATTTTCTTCGATTCCAAACATCTTTTTCCCATTCTTCCCCATCAAAATAGAAGTCCTCATAGAATTCCATAAACTGCTTAAGATGAGTAACGTAATAGGAATTCGCATGTACAGTAACTTTCTGCTGATTTACATCAAGTTTGTAATTAGTAGTCGTAGTTTTTACTTTTTGTTCTGTTAAGTAGGTCCGGTATTCTGTCAAAGCTTTTTTTATAGGCACTTCGGTTATCGATGTAATATTAGGATATTTTAAATTTAAAAATCCCATCATCCGGCTTATCACTGTTCCCTTTCTAATCCAAACGGATTTTGCATTCCAAGCTCCATTATTCAAGTGAAGGTAATAAAAATATTTTAATTCTGTTTTCAACCAGACATTTTCCACCTTATCGAAATTTACCCAACGATTTCTTAGTGACGGATTCTTACTTAACTCAATTGCACTAGGATGCGGACAAATTCTTATATCCCATCTATCTGCTGCCCAATAACCTTTTAAAACACTTGTCATATTAGCTATTTTTTTATTAATCTCTGTACTAGCGATAAGCTTTCGATTAGTTGCTACACTTGGAAATTTCATTGTCATGTTTCTCTCCCTTGAAGATACTTTTTATATTCATTCTTCATATCTTGATCAGAAAGATGAACATACGTATCAAGTGTTGTTTGTACATGGGCATGCCCTAATCTTTTTTGTACATATGCAGCATCCCATCCACTTCTAATAAGCTCTGTGGCATGCGTATGACGTAATATATGGGCAGTGAAAGTAATCCCTGTCCGTTTTCCTAGTCTTCTTATTAAGTCTAATACACTTTGATATTTTAGAGGGTGGCCAAAATAAGAATCTTTAAGATTAATAAATATATAATCATGATCTAAATCTTCCCCATATTCATGTACTAAGTAATCGGTATATAATGCCATTAATTCCTTACTTACATCAATAGTTCTTTTTTTTTAAGTTTAATATAAGCTCCATTTTCATTATGATCTCTTGGCCTGATGTTAATCTGGTTATCCCATGTTGAAATATCTTCAATACGAAGGGATAATGCTTCTCCTATCCGAAGTCCCCCTTCATACATAAGCATAATAAGTAACTTATCTCTTTTGGTATGACATGCCTCAATTATTGCTTTGACTTGTCCATGTTCTAATACTTGTACAAGTTTCTTTTTGACCCTAAGCTTTAAAATATTTTTTTTATAGGATCTACCTTTAGAAATATGGTGAAGAAACCCCTTAAAGTTTCTTCCTCTTGCTTCTTTAGACATATCTATAGCTTTAAAATTTTCTGTGCGATTTAAATACTCTAAGAAACTAGTTACAGCGTTAAGTATGGAATTAACTGATGTTTCCTCTCTTTTAGCCTTCTTTGGTTGTATATCTATTACCTTTAAATGCCCTGCTGGATTTCTTAACCATCCTACAAAGTTTGCTAAATCCTCAAATTGTAAATCTCCTAATTCGATTCTACTTTGGCTCATAAATTCATAAAACAGCTTGAGATGATAACAATATGTTTTAATGGTATTTGGAGCTTTGCCCGTATTATCCAAGTACTTTATAAATCGCTTAACCGGTTCTATCACTTCAAATTCTTTATCTAGCAGTATGTATAACGGATATGATTTTTCCTCCACAATTACTTTCTGAACCTTCATCTTTCCACCACCTTTAAATACTTTAACTACTATTAATAATACCCTTATATATTTAATAGTTAAAGCACTGTAATTAAAAAATCCTAAACTTCGAGTACTTAGAGTACTCTAGTTTAGGATACTATGTTTAAGACATCGCCAGAAGGATGGTTATGTAATACGATAATGGCATTACTAGATGCTCTAATAGCTGCTTTAAAGACTTCTCGTGGATGAATAACGGATGCATTCAATGTTCCTTTATAAATTGTTTCTTCTTTAATCACAATATTTTTAGAATTTAATAAGAGTACAACAAAATGTTCTTGAGTCAAATCTTTCATCTTTGACATCATAATATCTGCAACGTCACTTGGAGAAGTTATTTTAATCTTTTCACTGAGGTCTCTAGCATACATTCTCTCACCAAGTTCAAAAGCAGCTTTAAGAATGACTGCTTTATATAATCCTATTCCTTTAATTTTTGTAAAGTCATTTATTGATAAATGTTTGAGCGCTTTTAAACCATCAAAACGTATGATTAATTCATTGGCAATATCTATACTTGAAAATCCTTGCCTTCCTGTATTAATAAGAATTGCAAACAACTCACTATTAGATAAGCTTTTCTCTCCATTATGTATGAGTCGCTCTCTAGGTAATTCAGACTTTGCCATACTTTTAATTCTCAATAATTATCAACCTTTCTATAAATACATTAGTGTGGAATGGTATAAACAGCTTGCAAATATAAATCCAATAAACATAAATGGTACAAATGGAATATACGTTTGCTGTTTCGTGATGAATAAAACTGAAGATACGATAATAGCAATAAAAAGCGTAAAGAGTAAAAATATTACGTAAAAATGATAAGGGAAAAAGCAGGATAAAATGGTTAAAAGTAGTATATCACCGTAGCCTATATGTTTAGGGGATAAAAAATAAAATGCATGTAATATGAAGAAAAAAATAATAAATGTGGAAAAATAAAATATTGAGTGTGCCGTACACACTATCGCGAAGAGAATTAACATAAATACATTAATGGATAATGTTTCTATATCATAAAGTGCCATGGTCAGTAAAAATAAATACGTGGTAATGAAAAGAGGTAAATGCACTTGGACGTCGAAATAAATAATTATCGGAATCAGTATAAACGATAAACATTCTCCTATAATATAATGACGTTTTAACTTATTGTGACAACAAGCGGTGTTCCCTCTTAAAATAAAAAAGCTAAGTATAGGTATTAGAACAAACCATTGTAATTTCGAGTCACAATAATCACATTTAGAACGCATTGTTAGATAATTGAATTTTAATTGCGTCATATTTGTCAGTTGATATAAAAAACTAAATAGAACACTGCAAACAAAAGACGTTAATAGCACTAGCATCACCTATAATAAGTATAACGCTTCCCCTATAAAAGTAAATAAGTTGTGTGATTTATATTATAAATAATATATAGTATTTAAAAAACAGAGAAAAATTGAAGCGGTTTTTCAAATTATCGTTATAACTAAAATTCCCAAGTCAACTAGGTATTTTTAGTCACCTAGACAACTTGGGAATAAACTACTATAAATTTAAAACTCAGTATTACTTTTTACTTCACTTATAAAATACAAACTACCGGTAATTAATAGCCCGTCACCATCGTAATTCTTTATGAACGACACATAGTCATCGATGAATTCAATATTTTCTAGATTTACTTGTTCGGACAATTCCTCTTTAGTTAGTGCTTTAGGAAAATCAAATTCAGTGAAATATAAGTGATTTGATATTTCTTCAAGTTTATTAAGCATACCGTGAACCGGTTTACCTTTTATGGCTGAGAATAGAATATCCATTTTTTCATTGTCATAATAATTTTTGATAGTATCAATTAGCGCTTCAATACTTTCATTATTATGCGCACCATCGATAATCATTAATGGATTCTCTTTGACTTGTTCAATGCGACCAGTCCATGTAACACTCTCAATTGCATCAATCATCTTATTAAAATCCAAAGTGATAACATCTTGCTCGTAAAGTTCTATCAGTGCAGTAATGGCAAGAGATGCATTTTCTTTTTGATGTTCTCCAAGCATATTTAGAATAATTGTTTCGAGCTCATAATCTTTATATCGGTAAGTAAATTCATCATCTTGTGATACCACAACGATTTCACGATCAAGTTCAATAGGTTTTGCTTCAGTACTCTCTGCAAGATCACGGATATATTTAAGTGCTTCCTCATTCTTAACAGCATAAATGACAGGTGTATTCGGCTTGATAATTGCACCTTTATCTTTTGCAATATCTAAATATGTGTTACCTAATATATCTGTATGATCTAATCCTATACTTGTAAGTACTGAGAGAATTGGATTAAACACATTAGTGGAATCATTTTTTATACCTAATCCCGCTTCAACAACAACGAAATCAACTGGATGGATTTGACCAAAGTAAACGAACATCATCGTTGTGATGATTTCAAATTCAGTAGCGCCACCTAATTCTGTTTCTTGTTCTAAAGCTTCACTAATTGGTTTAACTATTTCAACTAATTCAACAATTTCATCATTTGTAATTGGAAGTCCATTTAAACTGATTCTTTCGTTGAACGTTTCAATAAATGGAGAAGTGAACGTTCCTACTTCATAACCATTTTCAACTAAAGCGGCTCTTATATAAGCGACAGTTGAGCCTTTACCATTTGTACCACCAACATGTATGCCTCTGATATTTAATTGAGGATTATTCAAACGATCTAGCATCCATTCCATACGTTTTACACCGGGTTTGATACCAAATTTAGTTCTCTCATGTATCCAATACAAACTCTCTAGGTAATTCATTGGCGATTCTCCTATGCTTTTAATTGTTCAATTCTGTTTTTCACACCATCATATTTTTCTTGATAACGTTGCTGTTTTTCTTTTTCTTCGTTGATGATTTTTTCAGGCGCTTTATTAACAAAATTTTCATTAGATAATTTTTTATCAACACGATCTAGTTCTTTTTGTAATTTATCTAATTCTTTTTCTAAGCGTGCAATTTCTTTATCCATATCGATTAAACCTTCTAAAGGCAATACAACTTTACCAGCAACTACTACTGCAGTCATCGCTTTTTCTGGTATATCAATATGTGTATCTATCGTTAATTCACTTGGATTACAGAATTTATGAATATAATCTGCATTTTCAATAAGTGTTGCTTTAATATTTTCATCTTTGGCTTGAATGAAAATAGGAATAGCTTTTGAAAGTGGTGTATTCACTTCAACACGTGATTGTCTTACAGATTTGATGATTTCAACTAATTGTTGCATCGTTTGTTTACTATCTTCAAAGATATATTCTTCTTTAACAGTTGGCCATGATGCTTTTACAATAGTTTCTCCTTCATGCGGAAGACTTTGCCATATCTTCTCAGTGACAAATGGCATGAATGGATGTAACATTCTCATCGTTTGATCAAGTGTGTAACTTAAAACAGAACGTGTTGTTTGTTTTTGTACCTCATCATCACCATTCATTGGGATTTTACTCATTTCAATGTACCAATCACAGAATTCATCCCAAATGAAGTTATATAATGCTCGACCAACTTCACCAAATTCATATTTCTCGCTTAAGTTTGTAACTGTTTCTATTGTTTCGTTTAAGCGAGTTAGTATCCATTTATCTGCAAGTGATAAATTACCACTTAAGTCGATATCTTCGAATTTAAATTCTTCTCCAATATTCATTAAACTGAAACGTGCACCGTTCCAAATTTTATTAATGAAATTCCAAACGGATTCTACTTTTTCAGTAGAGTAACGTAAATCATGACCAGGTGATGATCCTGTTGCTAGGAAATATCTGAGACTGTCTGCCCCATATTCTTCAATAACATCCATAGGGTCTACACCATTACCTAAAGACTTACTCATTTTTCGGCCGTCTTCAGCTCGAACTAATCCATGAAGTAAAACATCATTGAATGGTCTTCTATCTGTAAATTCCAGACCTTGGAATATCATTCTCGCAACCCAGAAAAAGATAATGTCATAACCCGTTACTAACGCATTCGTAGGATAGTAGCGTTTGTAATCGTCGGCATCGATGTTTGGCCAACCTAAAGTTGAGAACGGCCATAACGCACTTGAGAACCAAGTATCTAATACATCTTCATCTTGTTCCCAATTATCAATGTTTTTAGGTGCTTCTTCTCCAACATAAATATCTCCTGTTTCTTTATGATACCATGCAGGAATTTGGTGTCCCCACCATAATTGTCTAGAAATCGTCCAGTCTCTAATTTCTTCCATCCAGCGATTGAAAGTATTCTCAAAACGTGGTGGATAAAAATCAATGCGATCATCCGTTTTTTGATTATCAAGTGAACGTTGTGCTAGTGGTTTCATTTTTACAAACCATTGCGTAGATAAGTACGGCTCAACAATAGCACCAGAACGTTCAGAATGCCCAACAGAGTGAACGTGCTCTTCAATTTTAATAACTAAATCTTGCGCTTTTAAGTCTTCAACTAACTGTTTACGGCATTCGAAGCGATCTAAACCAGCATATTTACCAGCTTTATCGTTCATTTTACCATTTTCATCCATGACTATAATATTTTCTAAATCATGTCGTTGCCCAATTTCAAAGTCATTTGGATCGTGTGCAGGTGTAACTTTCATTGCCCCACTACCAAAATCAATATCAACATATTCATCAGCTAATATTGGTAATTCACGACCAACAATAGGTAATATAACTGTCTTTCCAATTACATCTTTATAGCGGTCATCATTTGGATTTACTACTATAGCAGTATCTCCTAACATTGTTTCAGGTCTTGTTGTTGCGATTTCAATATACCCTTCACCATCAGCATAAGGATATTTAAAATGATAAAAATGACCTTGAACATCTTCATGAATGACTTCAATATCTGATAGCGCAGTTCGAGCTTCGGGATCCCAGTTAATAATACGTTCTCCACGATAGATGATACCTTTATTGTATAAGTCAACAAAGACTTTTCTCACTGCTTTACTTAATCCGTCATCCAAAGTAAATCGTTCTCGACTATAATCAAGTCCTAATCCTAATTTAGCCCATTGTTGGCGAATAAATGATGCGTATTTCTCTTTCCATGACCATGCATGTTCTAAGAACTTTTCACGTCCAATATCATGACGAGAAATGCCTTGTTCTTTTAATTTAGCATCTACCTTAGCTTGAGTAGCAATACCAGCATGGTCCATACCAGGTAAATATAAAGTGTCATAACCTTGCATACGTTTCATTCGCGTAATGATATCTTGTAACGTTGTATCCCATGCATGTCCAAGATGTAATTTACCTGTTACATTGGGTGGTGGAATTACAATTGTGTATGTTTCTTTTGATTTGTCTTCTGAGGGTTTGAAATAACCATTCTTTACCCATTCTTCATAACGCCCAGCCTCAACTTCGCGTGGATTATACTTAGGTTCCATGTTCATCGATTAAAAACCTCCTAATAATTAAAAAAACATCCTCCTAAATAACATAGGACGGATGTTCCGTGGTACCACCTAAATTCAAGCATATATCCATATACTTGCACTTAATTTGATTAACGCTCAAACACGCTTTTATCTACTTATTAATTGTTCAATAAAAGTTCTAGTGGGCTACCTTCAGATTGAATGTTATACATATTTACACCGACCATATGCTCTCTGTGCTATCATTCAAACTTACTCTTCCCAATAATATATTTCATTACTTAATTATAGTATAATGGAAATCGTGATAAGTCAATCTCTTGGAGGTATATTTATGAATGAATGTGCATTTAGCACAACAGACCCGACTTACTTAGATTATCATGACAATGTCTGGGGACAACCTATATATGATAGTAAAGCCTTATTTAAACTAATGGCTTTAGAATCTCAACATGCTGGGCTATCATGGCTCACTATATTAAAAAAGAAGCACTCATATGAAGAAGCATTTTACAACTTCGAACCAAGCAAAATTGCACAAATGACACCAAGTGATATTGATGCATTAATGGAATTTCCAAATATTGTTCATAATCGTAAAAAGTTAGAAGCCATTGTGTCACAAGCCAAGGGCTATTTCGAAATAGAAAAAGACTATGGTAGCTTTAGCCACTTTCTATGGTCTTATGTAAATCACAAACCAATTGATTTAAACTACACAAATGCTTCGGAAAGATTAACCGTAGATGATCGTGCTAAGCAATTGTCTAAATACTTAAAAAAATATGGCTTTAAGTTTCTTGGTCCAGTAACTGTATTTTCATTTTTAGAAGCGGCTGGGTTATATGACGCTCATTTAAAAGGATGCCCATCTAAACCTTCATAAAATTAATATGGGGCGGAACAGAAATAAAATATATTTGTTGTCCCGCCCCAGCTTGCTTAGCTTGTAGCTTTTTATGATGACATTCACTTAGCTAGGACCCGGCTAGCAAAGATAACTAGGTTTGTTAAACGTTTGATTTAAGCATCTTCTTAGTTCAATCGGCTACTGTAAATTTACCAAGTAATATTATCTAACTATTTTGCTCCAACCTCATCTTTTTTTCAGAAATTTCGATATACCACCACGTAAGAAAAAGCCAATGATAGGTGCTACTACAAATAAAATAAAAAAGATTCTAAATATATGGAAACTAGAAATCATTGCCACATCTGCCCCAGTTGCCATTGCGACTAGAACAATTTGACTCATACCTCCCGGCGCCCCACCTAAAAATAATTCATTAATATTATTATTTGTAAACAGATGCACAACGTATACCATGATAAATGATCCAATGATTAAAAAGACATTTTGATAAATTATAGCTACGGCAATACGACCTTTTAAATCTGAGAATAAATTGGCAATCTGTAGTCCGATTCTAATCATATAGATCACTTGTGCAGAAGCAAGGATATAGTTATCCAGTGTAAATATGTGTTGTGTCGTCAAATTCCAAATAACCAAAACTAATATAGGCGCTAATAATTGTTTATTAGGAAAATTAATTTTCGCCATAAAACTATAAACAATGGCAATACAACACACGAGTAATATAACTTGCGATAAGTTAAGTACTTCTGTTAATGGTGGTGATTTCAGAGGCGTTACGCCATTATCACCATGGCTACTAAAGAAATATGAAATCATTGGTACTAATATCACTACAAAAATGACTCGAGACGTTTGCGTTAAACTCACCACGAGTATATTTGCATTTTTATTTTCCTCAGCCATGATCAACATTTGACTTAATGCACCGGGTATAACACTTAATATCGCCGTTTCAGTGTTAACATTTGCTATTTTCTTAAAAAAGAATGCTATCAGTAGCGATAAAATGATAAGTAATAGTGTAACAATAATAATTGTCAGCCAATCATCATTGATATCATGAAGCACTTCAGTCGTGAATGTCGATCCAATTTGAACACCTAATAAAATAAGACCAATCTGACTGAACCAAAAAGGCCATTTAACCTCTAATTTAAATACCTTAATGACAATTATTGATGCAATAATAGGACCAAACATATATGGTAAAAGAATGTGTGCAACATGCAGTATTAAGCTTATTACAATTGCTGTCACTAAAAGAATAAAGTTATTGATCCATATTTTTTTCATTATGCATCCACTTCTTTCATTAAAAATGAGGTTAAGACATCATCGAGTTGAAAGTCCTAACCTCATTCTATTTCATAACATTATACAATACGACTTAGAGCAGTATCAAATGCTTGGATGGTTTTTTCAATGTCTTCTTTACTATGTGCTGTAGATAAGAAAGTACCTTCAAATTGAGATGGTGGTAAGAATACCCCTTCTTTTGCCATTTCACGATACATTTGACTAAATCGTTCTAAATCACTTTTATTTGCTTCTTCAAAATTAGTGACAGGTCCTTCATTTAGGAAGTATCCAATCATAGAACCAGCTCTATTTATAGTGATTGGGACGTTATGTTTACTAAAGACTTTTTTAAGTCCCTCTTCTAACATATCACCTAATTCTTGGAAATATTCATATGACTCAGGTGTTAATTGACTTAGTGTTTCATAACCACTTGTCATCGCTAACGGGTTACCTGAAAGTGTTCCTGCTTGATAAATATTACCTACTGGCGCAATTTTATCCATTATTTCTTTTTTACCACCAAAAGCACCTACTGGTAGTCCGCCACCGATAACTTTACCTAAGCAAGTAAGATCTGGCGTAATACCAAAGTAACCTTGTGCACAATTGTATCCTACTCGGAAACCTGTCATAACCTCATCAAAAATAAGAAGTGCACCATAATCATTTGTAATATCACGTAATCCTTGTAAAAATCCATCTTTAGGTGGAACAACCCCCATATTACCTGCAACAGGCTCTACAATAATACCAGCTATATCATCCCCGTAATTCTCAAATGCAACTTTAATTGCATCAAGATCATTATAAGGAACGGTGATTGTATTTTTAGCAGTGCCTTCAGGTACACCAGGTGAATCAGGTAAGCCAAGTGTTGCAACACCAGAACCCGCTTTAATTAATAATGAATCACTATGGCCGTGATAACATCCTTCAAATTTAACGATCTTATTACGTCCTGTATAACCACGAGCCAATCGTAAAGCTGCTAATGTTGCTTCAGTTCCAGACGAAACCATACGTACCTTTTCAATTGATGGCACGCGTTCGATAACTAATTCAGCAAGTTTATTTTCCTCTAATGTAGATGCACCAAAACTTGTGCCTCTATCTACAGCTTCATGAAGTTTTTTAATGACTTGTTCATTCTTATGTCCTAAAATTAATGGCCCCCAACTTAATACATAATCAATATATTCATTGCCATCAATATCATAAATTCTTGATCCTTTAGCATGATCCATAAAAATTGCTGGTGTATCTACAGATTTAAATGCTCTTACAGGGCTATTAACACCACCTGGCATTAGATTTTCAGCAACTTGCATAGCCTCTATCGATTTCTCGTAACCCATATCAAAGTCCTCCTACTAGTTATTTTATTTATCTAAATAACGACAAATGTCTTTAGCAAAGTAAGTAATAATCATATCTGCGCCAGCGCGTTTCATAGAAACCATTTGTTCCATAACAACACGTTCTTCATCAATCCAACCATTTTGAGCTGCAGCTTTCGTCATCGCATATTCACCACTAACGTTATAAGCGATAACAGGAATATTTGTATTATTTTTAACATCTCTAACAATATCTAAGTAACTTAACGCAGGTTTTACGATCATCATATCTGCGCCTTCTTTTAAGTCACTTTCAAGTTCACGGAATGCTTCTAAACGATTTGCGGGATCCATTTGATATGTTTTTCTATCTCCAAATGACGGTGCCGAGTCTGCCGCATCTCTGAATGGTCCAAAGAAGCTTGATGCGTATTTAATGCCATAACTCATAATTGGAACATTATAATAACCTGCGTCATCCAAGCCTTTTCGAATTTCAGCGACAAAACCGTCCATCATATTACTTGGTGCAATAATATCAGCACCTGCTTCAACTTGTGAAAGAGCCGTTCTAACAAGCAATGGTAAGGATTTATCATTATCTACATCATGCGTATGCTCATCGATCACACCACAATGACCGTGGTCTGTATATTCACATAAACATGTATCTGCAACGATTAATAAATCTTGATGCAATGCTTTGGCTTTTCTAGTCGCTTCTTGAATAATGCCATTATGATCATATGCACCTGAACCTACATCATCTTTAGCATTCGGTACACCAAAGAACATAATCGCTCTTATACCTAAGTCATATGCCTCATTAATTTCATCATCTAACAAATTTAAACTGATTTGATAAACGCCAGGAAGTGATTTTATTTCACTTTTTACATCATCTTTTTCAACTACAAATATTGGGTAAATTAAATCTTCTTTTCTAACATGATTTTCTCTAACTAAATTACGCATTGATTCTGATGAACGTAATCGTCTATGTCTATCAAATTTCATTATTATACCAACTTTCAATAATTTTATTTATAAGCGATTCTGAAGTTTGTTTATCTGCTACCAATGATTTTAAACCATGTTGATGTAATGTGTTCGCAGTTTGCTTTCCTATTGCAAAATAGTTATTAAACTGTTTCGGCACATTATGCTTTACATATGCGTTTACAGCAGAAGAACTTGAAAACGTTATAGCATCAATCTTATGACTTTCGACTTGTTGAATCACTTCACTAATATGTCTATTATTCGCAATAGGTTCATATAAATCGATTTTGGTCACACTATTAGTTAGTGCTAACGTTTGATGAAGTTTAGGTCGCGCCATAGCACTACTTGGTATTAAAATAGATTGATTTTCTTGTTTAAACTGTTCTAACAACCCTTCTTGAGAGTAATCATCAGGAACAAAGTCCACATTAATATTTAACGTTTCACATAGCTCTGCTGTTTTCTTGCCAATAACTGCTACATAGTTAACATCTACTTGATTTAAATATTGATAAAATAATCGAACCGCATTTTTAGAGGAAAAAATAATCCAGTCATAATTATGATGCAAAACTTGAGTGTCAAATTCAAGTGATTGAATTTCAATAAATGGCTTATGCACTATTTCAACTAAATCACTACTAAATTCACTCGATTGCGTCATAACTACAACTGGTTTCATAATTCATTGCACCTCTAAAATTTGGTTTAATGCGATTGTTCTTCGTTTAATTTTTTTATGATGTCATAAGCGCCTTGCTCTTTTAATACACGACTGACTTTTTCACCTAAATCAATTGGATTGCTACCAACTTCTGTATGTTCATATCTTTCTGAGCCATCTGGCGTCATAATGAGCCCAGTAAATTCAATTTCCCCATTTTCTTTGTTTGTGGCATAACCACCAATAGGTACTTGGCAACTTCCATCCATAGCCGAAAGGAATGTTCTTTCAGCAGTAACACAGTCTGCTACTGATTGATTATGGACTTTCTGCAATAATTCTAATAACTCGGTATCATCACTACGACATTCAATACCTAATGCACCTTGGCCGATAGCTGGTAATAAAACATCTTTATCTAAATACGTTGTAACGATGTCATCTGACCAACCCATGCGTCTCAATCCAGCAGCAGCTAAAATAATGGCATCATAATCTTCAGTTTCAAGTTTATGAAGGCGCGTGTCAATATTACCTCTTATCCATTTTATTTCTAAATTGGGATATTTAGATAAAATTTGAGCACCACGTCTTAACGAACTTGTTCCAATTATACTACCGTCTGGTAATTCATGTAATGGAACATGATTTTTTGAAATATAAGCATCAAACGGTACTTCCCTATCTGGTATACAACCTAAGGTTAAACCTTCAGGTATGATGCTCGGCACATCTTTAAGTGAGTGAATCGCCATGTCGATATCTTTATCAAAAAGTTCTTGCTGAATCTCTTTGACGAATAGCCCTTTACCACCAACTTTAGATAGTTGTTTGTTTACAATGCGATCACCTTTTGTGACAATCTCTTTAATTTCAATTTCTAGAGTTGGATCCATTTCTTTTAACTTATCGATAAATTGTTGGCTCTGTGTTAAAGCAAGTTTACTTCTACGTGAGCCTACAACTAATTTGCGCATACTTGTTGCCTCCTAATGACATTTAAAAAATTTAAGTGAAATGCGTTGTAAAAAATAAATTAACCATACATAAGCAAAATAACACAATGTTAAAGTAGATTAAATAAATTGTTTTAAACCAGTGATTGATACGACTTATTAAATAAATAGCGTAGAAAATGGTAATAATTGACGATAATACCACTTTAGGGTCAGCAAAGATACTATGACCTATGGCATACACGCCCCACTGAGCACCTAGGATAACACTTAAAATCAAGATGATGAATCCAGCTAAAGATGAGTAGAACACAACGGTTTCAAGTGTAGCTACGCTACCAATCCTAAAATACTTTTGATCAAAATTCTTCTCTCTCAAATTTCGGTACTGAATAATATACAGCAACGAATTAACAAAAGCTAAAGCAAAAAATGCATAACTTAATACTGCTAATCCAATGTGCACTAACAATAATTCATTAATAACTGCAACCCGTTGCACGTTTGTTGAATAATGTTCAGGTTGAAACGTATTCATCATTAATAAGATAAATCCTATTACATTAAGAAAGAACACAGAAAAACTTAATACTTTAACAACATTTAAAATCAATGCAATACATATGATTATCCACGATAAAAAGAAAAATACATCAAATAACGAACTTAAAGGAATTCTATTATGTGAAGTGATATAAACAGACAAAGAGATTGTTTGTAATATCCAAACAATCCCTAATGTATAAATTCCCAATTGTCTAATTTTGTGACTCTTTTTAACGAAGTCAATAAAATAACAGAGAATACTAATTAAATATATAATTAATATTATTTCATGAAATCTAATAAACAGGGTCTCTTGCATATTATCACCATATAAATATGCTTATTCAAAACTAAAGATATGACGGATAGACATTTCTTTTTCTTTTTGTACTTTACGCGCTTTAATATGTTCGTAAGGATCTTCAGCATCAATATCAAATATGTTTTGAAATAGCTCTAATTTTTCATTACTTCTCTTATCATTACTCAATTCTTTGGCCTGTTTTATTGGATCTTTCAACATTTGATTGATAATACTTTTAGTGTGTTTCGAAATTATTGTACGTTCTCTATCTGTAAGATTAGGAAGCTTTCTGTCGATACTATCCATCGTTTCTGATTGGATTGTCATTGATTTTTCACGTAACGCTCTAATAACAGGTACAACACCTAACATATTCACCCAATCGTTATGTGCTTGTACTTCATCAGGAATTTGACTAGCTATAAAATCTGCAGCCATTTGACGTTCTCGTAAGTTTGCATCAACTAAACCTTTAAGGTCATCCACATCATAACTGAATATATTCTCACTAATGTTAACATCTGGTTCAATATCTCTAGGAACTGCAATATCAATTAACAGTAATGATGAAGCTTTTCTTTGAAGATTGACTTCTTCTATCATAGATTTTGTAACAATAAAATCTGGTGAACTTGTTGAACTGATAACAATATCCGCATCAGTCAATAGAGTTGGTAATGACTCAAGTGTATTATAATTCGCGCCGTGCTTGTTTGCTAATTTATACGCATTAGTTTCAGTTCGATTTACAACAGTAATATCATCAATACCTGAACCTAACAAATTTAAAAGTGATAACTCACTCATTTCCCCTGCACCTATGATGATAGCTTGTTTACCTTTTAGTTTACCAAATACCTTTTTAGCTAATTCAACCGCAGCATATGAAACGCTAACAGCATTATCTGCTATATCAGTTTCATTATGCGCTTTTTTAGCAAATGTAATAGCCTGCTTAAATAAATGATTGAACATTGTACCAGTTGTTTGAAGATCTTGAGCTAAAAAGAATGCGTCTCTCATTTGTCCAAGAATTTGTGTTTCACCCAGTACAATAGAATCTAAGCCAGAAGTGACACGCAGTAAATGTTCAACTGCTTCGTCCCCCACTTTAACTTCTGACATTTGTTTTATATCATCTACTTCAAATCCAAATGAACGCGCTAAAAATCTTTGTATATAATAACGACCTGTATGGATTTGATCAACTATGGCATATACTTCAGTACGATTACATGTAGATAGAATAACGTTCTCTAAAATAGATTTAGTTTCGAACAAATCTTCATGGGCTAATCGTAAGGCATCATCTCTAAAAGCGACTTGCTCTCTAAGTGCTACATCGGCAGTGCGATGATTTATACTTAAAGCAATAAAATGCATTTATAACGCCCTCCAAATACTAACAATACTGTTAGTATAACACATAATTTAACGATTTTAAGTTGATTGCTCAAACAAATTAGAAAGATTCTAATTTAAAGTCAAAATTTTGACACTTTAAACATAAAACAATCTAAACAAAAGTTTCAACTTTGTTTAGATTGTAATGATTATAAATAATTAGCAATTAAATCCCATATTTGTTGTTGTTTAGTATTTTGAATTGATGAGTAACTAATGATCGTGTCATCAGTATCTAAATCTAATTTTTCTTTGATATTTTTGATGTGCTTTTGAACTTTGCCTTTAGCAATCTTGTCCTCTTTAGTACAGATGACTAAAGTAGGAATATCAAAATGTTTTAAATAATTATACATTAAAACATCATCTTCCGTAGGATTGTGGCGTAAGTCAACTAATTGAATAACTAACTTTAAACTTTCTCTTTTAGTTAGATACTCTTCTATCATTTTACCAAATTTCTCACGTTGAGATTTACTTACTTTTGCATATCCATATCCAGGTACATCAACAAATATTAATTGATCATCAATATTAAAGAAATTTAATGTTTGTGTTTTCCCTGGTTGTTGTGACGTACGTGCCATATTCTTTCTACCTATCATACTATTTATAAATGAGGATTTACCGACATTTGAACGTCCGCTTAACGCTACTTCAGATAAACCTGAATCTGGATACTGTGCTTCTTGAACTGCACTAATAATTAAATCAATATTATTAGGATTAATATTCATAGATTATCCTCTCTTTTAGAATTAATTTTAACTGTTTCATTATAATATATATTGTGATATTTCTAAACAAACAATTACTCAAATTAAAAAGAGTGGAACGGAATTCAAATTGAATTCGAGGTCCCACTCCAATTTATAATTGTCTTCAATTTCTTTAACACTGGTGACTGTGAATGATTAAAGCATATTAAGCAATATATTTAATTAAGCAGATGTTTTACTATCATTCAATAAGTTGCCTTCAGCGTCATATAGTTCTGGTTCAACTTCATCATTAATTGTTTTATCTGTAATTACGACTTTAGTTACATCTTCTGATGATGGCACATCATACATGATATCAATTAATGCTTCTTCAATAATAGAACGTAAGCCACGAGCACCTGTTTTACGTTCAATTGCTTTTTCACTTACAGCAGCTAATGCTTCTTCTGTAAATTCTAACTCGACATTATCAAGTTCTAACATTTTAGTATATTGTTTTACTAAAGCGTTCTTAGGTTGCGTTAAAATATTTTTAAGCGCCTCTACATCTAATGTTTCCAAGTTAGCAACAATTGGCACACGTCCGATAAACTCAGGAATTAAACCATATGATTGTAAATCTTCTGGACGAATTTGTTCTAAAAATGCTTCTTCATCATATTTATCCGCCTCATTACTTGCAAATCCAATTACTTTTTCACCTAAGCGACGTTTAATAACTTCATCGATGCCATCAAACGCACCACCTAAAATGAATAAGATATTCGTTGTATCAATTTGGATTAATTCTTGGTTTGGATGTTTACGTCCGCCCTGTGGTGGCACGCTAGCAGTCGTGCCTTCAAGAATTTTAAGTAAAGCTTGTTGAACACCTTCACCAGATACATCACGTGTAATAGACGTATTTTCAGATTTTCGAGCAATCTTATCAATCTCATCAACATAGATAATACCTTTTTCAGCTTTATCAATATCAAAGTCGGCTGCTTGAATTAATCGTAATAGAATATTCTCTACGTCATCACCAACGTAGCCAGCTTCTGTTAAACTTGTAGCATCTGCAATTGCAAATGGAACGTTTAACGTTTTGGCTAATGTTTGTGCGAGTAAAGTTTTACCGCTACCAGTTGGTCCTATTAACGCAATGTTACTTTTTTGTAACTCGACTTCGTCTTCATTAGGTCCTAATTGTTGAATACGTTTGTAGTGATTATATACAGCTACTGCTAAAGATTTTTTAGCTTTTTCTTGACCAATAACATATTCATTTAAATGATCCATAATTTCTTTCGGTGTAGGCAGTTCAGTAAATTCTTCAGAAGTCGTTTGAGCCAACTCTTCTTCCACAATTTCTGAACATAATTCGATACACTCATTACAGATATATACGCCACTTCCTGCGACTAATTTCTTAACTTGGTCTTGGTCCTTACCACAGAAAGAACATTTTAAATTTTCTTCATCTTCATTGAATTTAAACATTCATTTACACCTCTATTCTCAAACGACTATACTAGATAGCATTCTACAATGCAAATTCATGGTTAACAACTAAAATGCTTAAAACATAGAGTAGCAGGTTACATATATTGATGCACCTGCTACTTTAAATTTTAATTATTAATTTAACAATGAATTATTATTTGTCTTCTTTTGTAGATTCAACGTATTTAGCATTGTCTCTAAGTAAGTCAATAACTTTTTGAATACGTACATCATTTTTAATGATGTCTGTATTACCTAAAGTGTTTTTAATATCTTCTACAGAGATATTAAATTGTTTACTCATTTTTTCTAATTCTTTATCGATATCTTCATCAGTTGCTTCAATATTTTCTTTATCTGCAATTGCTGAAAGTGTTAAGTTTGTTTTAATGCGTTGTTCAGCATCATCTTTCATTTGTTCTCTTAATTGAGACTCATCTTGACCTGAAATTTGGAAATAAGTTTGTAAGTCTAATCCTTGTTGTTGAATTCTTTGACCAAATTCTTGAACCATACGATCTAATTCAGTATCAATCATTGCTTGAGGAATATCGATTGTTACATTATCAGTCGCTTTGTTAATTGCTTCTTCTTTTTCTACATTTTTAGCTTCTTCAGCTTTTTGTTCTGATAAACGTTCACGTAAGTTTTCTTTGTATTCATCAACACTATTAGCTTCAGAATCTAATTCATTAGCGATTTCGTCATCTAATTCTGGTACTTCTTTATATTTAATTTCATTTACTTTTGTTTTGAAAGTAGCTTCTTTACCAGCTAATTCTTCAGCATGATATTCTTCAGGGAATGTAACAACTACGTCTTTTTCTTCACCTTTTTTAACGCCTACTAATTGATCTTCAAATCCAGGGATAAATGAACCTGAACCGATTTCAAGATCGTAACCGTCAGCTTGTCCACCTTCAAATTGTTCACCGTCAACATAGCCATCAAAGTCGATATTCACTGTATCACCATTTTCAACAGCGCCATCTTCTTTAACTACCATATCAGCTAAGTGACCTAAGCTGTGGTCAATTGCTTCTTGTAAATCTTCGTCAGTTAATTCTGAATCTTGTTTTTCAATTTCTAAACCTTTGTAATCACCTAATTGAACTTCTGGTTCAACCGTTACAGTAGCTTCAAATTCGAAATCTTTACCTTTTTCAATTTGTGTAACATTAATTTCAGGTTGCGCTACTGGGTTAATACCAGTTTCATCAATCGCTTCACCATAAGCTTCAGGTAATAGAATGTCTACTGCATCTTGATATAATGCTTCTACACCGAAACGTTGTTCAAAGATAGGACGAGGCACTTTACCTTTACGGAAACCAGGCACGTTAATTTGTTTAACTACTTTTTTAAATGCTTGATCTAATGCTTTGTCTACTTTTTCTGCTGGAACTGTAACTTTTAATAATCCTTCGTTACCTTCCTTTTTTTCCCAAGTTGCTGTCATGTATAAATACCTCCATGATTACATTTTTATTTTTTCAACTTCCCTATTATAGCACACGTCCAATACGGACACAAACAGTCTTTTATAGGGCTTTAAAACACTTTTAAATTTCAATAATCTAACTTTAACGAATTCATTTAATATTATAAAATAATTTGCTCAAAGTTGACCATCAAGTTGATGAATAAAACTTAATACGTCTAAATTAGCTTCCGTATTTTCTATACCAATCATTGATTTAAAATAAACATCATATCCCACAATCCAATCTTCATAATCAAATAATTCATATATATTAAGTGGATATAATAATATAGCATGGTTATTCATTGCATGTATGGCTTCATCTATGATGTTTAGTGCGCCATTCTCTAAACGATCAATGACTTTAGGAATGACTTGAGTTTTAAGTTCAGTATGTTCTAAGCCATTAAGCTCAGATGGAATAACTTTAATGTCGTGACCCATCTTATTTATCGAAATCGCTGAATGATATCCAGCAAACCTTAAGAATTCGATCATTAAACTCTTTAAATTATCTGCTTCTACCTCATTGGCTAGCAAAAAGGCAATGGTTTCTTTAAATTCATAGTGGCCATTATCAATCAATTTAAGAATTAATTGAATTTGTTCGTTTAGGTTCAAGGTGTTGAATTTAGCTAACATTTGACTAGTTATATGTTTATCTTCATTCAACTGTGATTGCGCATATTCTTTTAGTGGGAATAGCGCCATTCTAGTTTTATGACTTTGAACTTCATCTATGATCTGATTTATAACATTGACGGATTCATAGTACTGTCCAAGACCATTTAACGCCTTGATGTAATATAACATTAAGTCATCATATTGTTGAATCCCTCTTTTCAAGAGTACAATAGCCTCTTCTCTTAACTCCAAAAAAGAATTTAAATGATACAGCATATTACATTTAATTAAAGCTAGTGTTTCGTCTAATTCAAATTGTGTCTCATAATTTTCAAATAATTGGTATAGCATTTCATATTGTTGCTTGTTATGTGCTACTTTAATATCTTTATATAGTTTTTGTTGCAATTTCGGAAAAGGGATAATATCAGACATTTCATCTCCCTCCTATAACTCTTTTAAAATCAATGCACTCCATGTTTCAAAATCATCATAATTGTCAATGCTTTCTTTCTCCAACCATTGAATTTTTAATGTATCTGTTTCACGAACTTCAATATCATTTGAGTTAACTTTAATTTTAAAAACTACACCAATATGTACTTTGCCAACATCATTTGTATCATCATTTATAAATCCGATATATTCCATGTTTTGAGAATTGGCTTCAGTTAATCCTACTTCCTCTTCAAGTTCTCTTTGAGCATTTTCTCTTAAAATTTCATTAATCGAACTCGCGCCTATTACATCATTCATGTGTCCACCCACACCAATAGATGATTGACCGTGTAAACGTGATTCTCCACCACCGCTTAACCTTTTATAAATTAGCAATTCATTTTTTTCATTTTCTAGTAAGCAATATGAAATTAATTGTTTATATGAAGGGTCCTCTTCCATATCTCCACGTCGTTTAACTTCATATTTAGAAAAAGTATTAAATATTGCTTTGCCTTGTGGATCATTTTTAGTTAAAAACCCATTAAAGGCATTTGATTCTTCTTCAAAAAGAATATCTCTTGGTACTACTATAATTTGCTCATCATATTTAGACATAGTGTTCTCCTTACAATAATTTCTTAATTAGCATTTTATCAAACTCAATCACCAAAGAACAAATAAAGGTGCATGAACGATTTATAATTTCAATTTTAATTATTTGAAAACAAAAAAAGATGACTTCAAAGTCACCTTTAATAAATCAATTATTTTAAAGCTTCTTTAGCTTTAGATACTAATTCAGCGAATGCTTTTTCATCTGAAATAGCTACTTCAGAAAGCATTTTACGGTTAATATTGATGTCTGCTTTTTTCAAGCCGTTCATTAATCTTGAATAGCTCATGTCATGTTGACGTGCAGCTGCATTGATACGTGTAATCCATAATTTACGGAAGTCACGTTTACGTTGACGACGGTCACGGAAAGCGTATTGACCTGATTTCATTACTTGTTGTTTTGCTACTTTATATAATGTGTGTTTAGCACCGAAGTAACCTTTAGCTAATTTAATCGTTTTTTTACGACGTGCTCTTGTTACTGTTCCACCTTTAACTCGTGGCATATTAAATTCCTCCTTAGATATAACAATGATTTATCGTTCGTTTATTAATGACAATTATTTTTTATAAGCTAATAATTGTTTTACGCGTTTCATATCGCTTTTAGAAACTAATTTAGCTCTACGTAATTTACGTTTTTGTTTAGTGTTTTTATTTGCGAATAAGTGAGATGTGAAAGCTCTTGAACGTTTTAATTGACCTGAACCAGTTCTTTTAACACGTTTAGCTGCTCCACGGTGAGTTTTCATTTTTGGCATGATTCATTTCCTCCTAATAATAATGAATTATTTTTCGTTAACAGGCGCTAACATGATAAACATTTGACGCCCTTCCATTTTAGGTTTCTGTTCAACAGTGGCAATATCTTTACATTCGTCAGCGAATTTTTCTAATACGCGTTGACCAATTTCTTTATGCGTAATTGCACGACCTCTAAAACGAATAGAAACTTTACATTTATCGCCTTTAGATAAGAATTTACGACCATTTTTCAACTTAGTTTGGAAATCGTGTTCCTCAATAGTTGGACTTAAGCGTATTTCTTTAACATTGATAACTTTTTGTTTCTTTTTCATTTCTTTTTCTTTTTTCTGTTGTTCGAATTTATATTTACCATAATCCATAATTCTCGCAACAGGTGGTTTAGCATTTGGTGCTACAACTACTAAATCTAATTCAACACGTTCAGCCATTTCTAATGCTTCTCGTTTTGATTTAACACCAATTTGGTCACCATTTTGGCCAATTAAACGTAATTCTTTAGCGCGAATCTTTTCGTTAACTTGCGTTTGATCTTTTGCTATGGTTGACACCTCCCAAAATTTTACGAAATTTTCCAAGCAAAAAGAGCGAACATAGAATGCCCGCTCTTCTCTCATACACATATAATGTGTGACATGATTAACCTGCCAACTGCTTGATGCGTCGCTACAGGTGAGAAACGGGTGTTTCTACTTGGTACGTTTCGTATTCAACGTTATTAATCATATCAGTGTATGTGGTATAAGTCAACAAATATTTTTAATTTAATGATGTTTTACTTCATCCATTGATACATCTTGTCTTAAGTCTACTTTATCCAATGGAATCATCTTAGTTTTATATCTTAATTTATGATAAATAAAGAACACTAAGAATACTGGAATACCCATGTATGTGATAACAAATCGATTTAAATCAAAATGACCTGTTTTAATGAAATCAACATCTTGCCCAATGATAACAATCACACAAAGTATCCCTGCAAAAATTGGACCGAATGGGAACCATTTTGCTTTATATTTTAATTCTCTCTTACTGTGATGTTGTTTTTCAAATGCGCGTCTAAATCTATAATGACTAATCGCAATACCAACCCATGCGATAAAGCCTGTCATACCACTTGCAGCAACAATATATTCATATGCGTCACCACTTAGTTTTTGGACTAAGAAGATAATAACAACTAAAATCGCTGTCGCAAATAATGATAAGTATGGCACACCATATTTATTCGTTTTACCAAATGAATGGAAAGCTAATTTATCTTTACTCATAGAATATAACATTCGTGTTGATGCATACATACCTGAGTTACCTGCAGATAATACAGAAGTTAAAATAACTGCATTCATAAATGATGCTGCAAAGGCTAAACCAGCATTTTTGAATACTAATGTAAAAGGTGACGTAGCAATATTGTCATCGCCACCCATCAAAGCATTGCTATCATAAGGAATTAACATACCAATAACAAATATCGCTAAAATATAGAATAGTAATATTCTCCAGAATACTTGTTTAATGGCTTTTGGTACTGCGCGCTCTGGATTTTCAGATTCTCCAGCAGTTATACCAATTAATTCAGTACCTTGGAATGAGAATCCAGCAACTAAGAATACACCTAGAATTGATAATAAACTGCCGCCTAGGTTGCCACCTAAAATAGGTCCTTCACCCTTAGTAAATGTATCAAAGCCTACAAATTCGCCACCCATGATACCTAATATCGTTAACAAACCAATGACGATAAAGATGATAACTGTTACGACTTTGATTAATGCGAACCAATATTCACTTTCTCCATAAACTCTCACTGATAAAGAATTCAAAGCGAATATAATGACTAAGAAAATACAACTCCATATCCAAGCTGGAATGCCAGCCATAGGTGTCCAATATTGAATAACTTGAGCAGCAATTGTAACATCCGCTGCAACTGTAATAACCCAGTTAAACCAATAATTCCATCCTAACGCAAATCCTAAAGATGGATCTACGAATCGTGTTGCATAAGTACTGAATGATCCAGAAACCGGTAGATAAGTTGCCATTTCACCAAGAGATGTCATTAGGAAAAACACCATCGCACCTATAATGGCATACGCAATTAAAGCACCTAATGCACCAGCATCATGTATTGCACCACCAGATGTCATGAATAATCCAGTTCCTATACATCCTCCCATAGCGATCATAGAAATATGGCGATCTTTCAATCCTCTTTTGATACCGTCATTTTGACTTTCTACTTTTCTCATAGAAGCTCCCTTTCTTACAGTAGAGGCTAACTAAAATCGTTTTGTTGTGTTATGCGATGATTATGAACGCATTCAATCAATACTTTCAAACCATTTTTTAATACTTTTTAAAGCATATAAAAATGGTTGCATACCTTAAGATATGCAACCATTTGCTTAATCTATTTCGGTAGCACATCACAAATTGTGACAGTACAGTTTCTGTTCGATAACTGTCCCAACAAATGATCTTTAAGGATATCATTCATTTCGGCATCTTTACCTTTCACACTTTCAACATACGTTCCCTAATAACTTCTGAAGTGTTACTCATTAAAGACGCAACCTCTAACTCTTTTTTATTTAACTATATAGTAATATACATTATGCTGTCTTTTTTATCAAGACTATCTGCGTTTTTTCAAACGAATTTCATCAACTAAATTCCAAATGAATTCATCTTTTTCAACTGTGTCTTGATCTTGAGAACCATACTTACGTACATTAACCTCGTTATTTTCAACTTCTTTATCGCCTACTACAACTTGGTAAGGTATTTTTTGCATTTGGGCTTCACGTATTTTGTAACCCATTTTTTCATTACGGTCATCAATTTCTACACGAACACCTTGTGATTTTAATTCATCTTGTAAATTTCTAGCATAATCATAATGTAAGTCTACATTAACTGGGATAATTTCAACTTGTTTTGGTGCTAACCATGTTGGGAAGGCACCTTTTGTTTCCTCAGTTAAGAAGGCTACGAAACGTTCCATAGTTGAAACGACACCACGATGAATAACGACTGGTCGATGATTTTCACCATCACTACCGATGTAAGTTAATTCAAATCTTTCTGGTAATAAGAAATCAATTTGCGCAGTAGATAATGTTTCTTCTTTACCCATAGCAGTTTTAACCTGTACGTCTAGTTTTGGACCGTAGAATGCCGCTTCGCCAATCGCTTCAACGTATGGTAATCCCATCTCATCAACCGCTTCTTTTAGCATAGTTTCAGCTTTATTCCACATTTCATCGTCATCCATATATTTCTCTTTATCTTCAGGATCTCTGTAACTTAATCTAAATGTATAATCCTCAAAGCCAAAGTCTCTATATACTTCTTGAATCATATTTACAACACGTTTAAACTCATCTTTGATTTGATCAGGTCTTACAAAAATGTGAGAGTCATTTAATGTCATTCCACGTACACGTTGTAATCCTGATACAGCACCACTCGCTTCATATCTATGCATAGTACCTAACTCAGCAATACGAATAGGTAATTCACGATAAGAATGTGGACGATTGTTATAAACCATCATATGATGCGGACAGTTCATAGGTCGTAATACCATCTCTTCTGTTTCATCTAATTTCATTGGTGGGAACATATCATCTCTATAATGGTCCCAGTGTCCAGACGTTTTATATAACTCCACATTTGCTAATACAGGTGTATAAACATGGTCATATCCCATACTTACCTCTTTATCAACAATGTAGCGTTCAATTTCACGACGGATTGTAGCACCGTTTGGTAACCATAATGGTAATCCAGCCCCTACTAATTGGTTATTAGTGAATAGTTCTAAATCTTTACCAATACGGCGATGATCTCGTTCACGACGTTCTTCAAGCATTTCTAAATGTGCTTTTAAATCTTTTTTATCGAAAAAGGCTGTACCATAAATACGTTGTAACATTTTATTATTACTGTCTCCACGCCAATAGGCACCAGCAGTTGAAAGTAACTTAAATTCCTTGATTTTAGAAGTTGAAGGAACGTGCACACCGCGACATAAATCGGTAAATTCACCTTGAGAATATAACGTTACACTCTCATCTTCGGGAATAGCTTCGATTAATTCTAATTTATATGGATCATCTTTGAAGAAAGCTTTGGCTTCATCTCTAGATACAACTTTGCGTTCAATTTTATGATTTTCATTAACAATTTGTTTCATTGTTTTTTCAATTTTTTCAAAGTCATCTGATGAAACTTTTTCGTCCATATCAAAATCATAATAAAAACCGCCATCTATAACCGGTCCAACACCAAATTTCACATCACCGTATAAACGTTTTAAAGCTTGAGCCATTAAATGTGCAGTAGAATGGCGTAAAACTTCAAGTGCTTCATCACTACCAGGTGTTACAATTTCAATACTTCCATCTTCTTCTAATGGTCTTGTTAAATCCACCATTTGATTATTAAATTTACCAGCCACAGCTTTTTTTCTTAATCCTGGGCTAATTGATTGTGCTATATCTTCAGTTGTTGTTCCTTTATCATACGCTTTCGAATTACCATCTGGAAATTGAACATTGATTTGATCCATTTATAAAACCTCCGTAATTAAATTCTATTTTCGTTGAAATAAAAAAACTCGCCCCCTAAAAAAGGGACGAGTTTGTCGTGGTACCACCCTAGTTATTTAGCAATTGCTAAACATCTCTGCTTAAGATAACGGTCTTGAGCCGGGCATTGATTACCAATACCTAATAATGAAGGAGTAATAACTTAATATGTTAGCTAAATTCTCATCCTAAATATTAGCTCGCTGTATAACATGGATTAAATTATCATATCTTCAACTATTTCAATGATTAAGATTTATCTTAATTATACAATAGTTATTTTAAATTTCAATTATTTCTTAAATTTTTACCATCTAAATAATATGGTGTTGACAATGTTTTAATTCTTTCTATAATTCTAGCTGCTTTCGTTTCTTCTGCACCTTCACGCGTAATCGATAAATGATGCTCTAACTCGTCAAAATTTAAATTTGATGAGAAAAATGTTGGAAGTTCTTGGACCATTCGATAGTGTAACAATGGACCAATCACTTCATCTCTCACCCATGGTGTCACTTCTTCTGCGCCAATATCATCTATCATTAATATATTAGCTTCTCTTATGCGTTGTAACTTAGTTTCGTAACTACCATCTTTGAAACCACTTTTAAGCGTACGAATATATTCAGGTAAATAAACAATCGTTGAGGCGATACTTTTAGCTTTAAGTTGGTTTGCAATTGCACCTAAGATAAACGACTTACCAGTTCCAAATGGACCATGAATATACATACCTTTTACCTTCTCGCCATTAACTAATTGCTTGCACATATCATTCGCATGTTTAGCGATAGCTAGTCGATGTATATCTGAATCGTAGATATCTTTCATCTTAGCGTTTAATGTATCGCGTTGCATATGGTGTGAAGTTATTAAATGCGCATTGAATTTTTCTTCATCATGTTTAATTTTACATGGACACTTATTATAACGAATTTTTATTCTATGATTCTCCACATATAATTCAGGAACATGTCCTTTTACAAAATTCGGACAGTGTTCGTAATCATGACCATCATAAATCTTTTGTTGATCTTTATACTCTTGTAATACATTCAGATCATTATCAATGATGTCGTTCGTCAATTCAGATTGATGCTGATTTAAGAATACTTTTACAGCAGGGTCATTTATGACTTGCTGCTTGATCTTAGCAATTCGTTTCTCTAAATCTCCATTTGCCTTGATAATACTATTAAATGACTTCATTTAATCCTCCTCCCAATCACGTATGAGTTGTTCACGGAATGCAGCGCGTTCTTTTTCAAAACGTTCCTGTTCTTCTTTGGTTAGTGCTTTTTCCTGTTTTTCCTGTCCTCTATTTTTCAACCATTTTGGCGTTTTCTCTCTAGATACGATTTCTCGAGATTTAGCATATCGTTTTCTTGATTGAGATTTATCGTTGCCTTTGTAATCGGCTTTTTGCTCACTAGCTTTTAATGCGTAGTCATATGCCTCTTTTGCAGACTTAATGCCCAATTTCTTCCAGTTTGATGCAATTTCTAAAATGTATGTCTTTGGTAATTTCATATCATTTTTTAACATGACAAATTGAATCAAAATATTTATAACACCAAAGTTTAACTTTTCTCTTTCAATTAATTCTTCAACCATTTTCTTTTGTTGGAATGTTGGCTCTGACCCAGACCAAGATGTCAACATATCAATTGGGCTCGTTTCTTCTAACAATTGCAACCAATTATTATCTGTAGTGACTTGTTCTGACGATGTAGCTTGACGAATATGAGTAACTTCACTTTGGCTTTCACTGCTACCTTTTGGTTCCAGCTCAGGTAATTGTTGATTATGTTCAATCAAATAATACGAACGGGCATGTTTTCTAATTTCTTCATGCGATAACTGTTGATTACTTGTTATTGAATTTAAAATAATACGCTTCATAGCATCTTCTGTTAAACCATATAATGTCGCCAATTGAACTATTAAATCTTTGGTTTCTTTAGTAATAATTTCATCGCTAATAAAATGGTTACGTAGCATCTCTTTTAAAATTTCAAAATCAAATGACACATTAGATAAATCAATACCATTGTACGACTTTTCTTTTTTTATTGATGATGCATCTATAGGAACATTAGCATGAGGTACTTTAAATACATCAGTGAATTTGCGCGTAACTTGTTGAAAGCCATTTAAATCAGGTTCTTGCTTTTTAAAATAATTTTTTAGGCTTTTATAACGTTGTTTATCAACTTGATTATATAAGTAAACAGATAACATAGGATCATTAAAAAATTGATATGCCGTAGGTGGCTGTACTAATTCATAAATGAAAAATGATTGTTGTTCATCGTGATTTACATATGTTTTAATCAAACCAATTGCTTCTAATAAATCCATATATTGACGAAATTCTGCCAAATTCAATTTTAATTCATTCATGATTGTATAATGCGTTAATGTTTCATCACTGTTCACAAATTGGTTCATAAAGTGATAAGTACCTATAGCTTGTGCACCTATTAAGGGCATGTACAATCGATTAAGTATCTCCAAATGATTATGATTAAATTGGAACTGACGATACACTTTATAACCGTCATGCGGGCTTAAACCATATTCATATGAGTGCAAACTCATTTATATATCACTCCGTTTATTATCATTCAAGATGCCTTGCATTGATGCTAATAATTGATCAACATCTTTAAATTCTTTATATACTGAAGCAAATCTTACATAAGATACTTGATCAACATGCATTAATAAATTCATTACATGTTCTCCAATATCTCTAGAAGAAATTTCTGTTTGGCCGCTATCACGTAATTGCCATTCAACCTTATTCGTAATATCCTCTAATTGCTGATAACGTACAGGTCGCTTCTCACATGATCTAACAAGTCCATTCAATATTTTCTCTCTTAAAAATTGTTCTCGCGTCCCATCCTTCTTAACCACAATTAATGGACTTACTTCTATATGTTCAAATGTCGTAAATCGAGTGCCACAATTTTCACATTCTCTTCTACGTCTAATTGCATTAGCATCATCTGCATGTCTTGAATCAACAACACGCGAATGCGTTGAACTACATTTTGGGCATTTCATTTCTTTCACCCTCTTGAATAGATTATGATTCATTATACTATAAAAGCATTCTAGACAAAAGAAGTCCAATGCGCATTAAAAAAACACTAAAATTTAAAAAATTTAATAAAAATTCTAATTTACGTATAACCTATACCTTAATTTCTAATACTATGTAAAAGGTTTGTATCTAAATGATATAAAACAAAAAAGCGAGACTATTTAATCTTAGTTAAAAGATTTAATAGTCTCGCGATATTCGACTGTTAAAATTTATTATTTCGCAGTCGCAACATTTTCAGAACCAATTAATTTGGCAATTTGTTGAGCAACTTCAACTACTCTATTTGAATAACCCCACTCGTTATCGTACCATGCAATCACTTTTACTTTATTATCACCCATTACAATTGTGTTTTGAGCATCGATGACTGCTGAATTAGGGTTAGTATTAAAGTCCATTGAAACTAAAGGTGCATCTTCCACATCAAGAATACCATCTAAACCTGCATTACGGAATGCATCGTTAACTTGTTCTGCTGTTACGTTTTCTTTTAAATCAACCACTAAATCAACAAGTGAAACGTTTTTAGTTGGTACACGTAAAGCTAAACCATGAAGTTTACCTTCTAATTCTGGTAGTACTTCTTTTAAAGCTTTAGCAGCACCAGTTGACGTTGGTATAATACTTTCGTTACAAGAACGTGCGCGACGTAAGTCTTTATGTGGATTATCTATATTATTTTGATCATTTGTAATTGCATGAACTGTTGTCATAAGTCCATTAACAATACCAAATTGATCATTTAAAACTTTAGCTACCGGTCCAATACAGTTTGTTGTACATGACGCATTACTAAAAATGTCATACGCTTCAACATCTAATTGATTATCATTTACCCCTTTAACTACCATTTGTACATGTCCACCTTTAGATGGTCCAGTTAATAATACTTTTTTAGCCCCAGCTTTGATATGTCCAATCGCTTTGTCACCATGATTAAATTTACCCGTAGCTTCAATAACGATATCAATATCTAACGCTTCCCAAGGTAAATTTTCAGGGTTACGGTCAGACACAAGTTTAATATCATGTCCATCGACACGGATACCATTCTCAATAGGTTCAACCTTCTTATCGAATCTACCATGAGTAGTATCATAATTAATTAGATGCGCAATTGTTTCAGGTGGATAGCTTGCGTTAATCGCTACAATATTTAAGTCTTCTTTATGTAAAGCGATTCTTAACACCATTCTACCAATTCTACCCATACCATTAATTGCTATATTTGTTGACATTTAAAGCACCCCTTGATTGTTTGTTTATATGTTATACTTTATAAAATTAGTGTAACATAATAACGAAAATTTGAAAGCGTTTTCTGATGATTTTAAAAAATTTTTTTAAGCTGATTATTTTAAATTAGCAAAAAGCTCTAATAAACGTAATAATGCAAAAATTAAAGTTTAAGCATGTTTCGTCTACTAGAGCTATAATTTATAAATTGAGTCACATAGAATTTATATTTCTCTATTGATAAACCCTTTTTCAGTTAATAGTTGTTCTAAATTTTGTTTAAGTTCTAACTTATCTCCTAGGTTATCTATAACATGATCTGCCATTCTGCTTTTTTTATCAATTGAAATTTGGCTATATACACGCGCTTTAGCATCTTCAAGTGACAATTGATTACGTTCCATCAATCTCTCTATTTGAATGCTTTCAGATGTATAAACTAACCATACTTCATCCACTGTATCCTGTAATTCATTTTCAAAAAGGAGTGGAATATCCATAATGACATCATAACCTTGATTAAGATAGTTTTGTTTCTCTTTTTCCATTATTTCTCTAACTATTGGATGCACGATATCATTTAACTCGATGCGCTTTTCTGGATGATTAAACACAATTTCTCCTACGTATTGACGATCCATTTCACCTTCATCTGTGATAGCACGTTCACCAAAAGCAGTACGCACTTGTTCTAAACCTTTCGTTCCTTTTGCAACAGCTTGCCTTGAAGCAATGTCAGCATCTACAACCTTAAAACCATATGCTGTCAATAATTCAGAAACTGTTGATTTACCTGTGGCAATACCACCTGTTAATCCTATTACTTTTGGCATAAATATTCACTCACCTTTATTTCTGACAATGTGGGCAGAAATGACTATTACGTGTAGCCACTACCTTTTGCTCAATATCATGCCCACAAACGTTACATGTCTTTTGTTTATATACATTTAAATGTAATTGCATTTCTCCTGTTTTACCATCTGCATGACGATAATCTGAAATGCTAGTACCACCGTTGTTTATACCCTCTTTTAACACTTCTTGAACATAGTAAAACAACATTTGACGTTCTTGGTCTGAAGTTTGTTTAACTTTCCGATCTGGTAATACACCTGCTCTAAACAAAGCTTCACACGCATAAATATTGCCACATCCTGCTATCATCTTATGATCAAGTAGCATTTGTTTAATGGGTTTATTTTGATATTTTTTAAGTTTAATACGATTTAAAAAGTGATTTAATGCATCATCATTAAATGGTTCAGGTGCAATATCAAGAAAAGCAGGGTAATCTTGGAAAGACGCCAAATTTCTTAACTCACCAAATCGTCTGATATCCGAATATACTAGTTGTTTACCATTATCTAAGTGAAATACAACATGCCAATGTTTTCGATAATTTGGTGTACTAATATCTGATAATTTATCAACGATAAAAAAGCCTCCCGCCATACCTAAATGACTTAATATAATACGTTGCGTTTGGTTTTTTTGAATTGTGAAAACAATATATTTACTTCTACGTTCCACAGATTGTATAGCATACCCTTCGCTATTCAATCGGAACCCATCCAAGTTGATACCTTTAATGATGGTCTCTTTTCCTTGTTGTTTTCCTTCTATCACTTTACTCGAAAATGTCACACTTTTAATTGTCGTATTTAAGATATAAGGTTCAATCCCTCTCTTTACATGTTCAACCTCTGGTAATTCTGGCATTTCTAATTCCTCTTTCTATTTTGCATCATACCATGTAGCTCCGTAATTAGAGTCTACTTTTAGCGGTACATCTAATTGTAGTGCGTGTTCCATAATTTCTTCAACAAACAAACTGAAATCCTCTACTTCATTTGCTGGCACCTCGAAAATCAACTCATCGTGTACTTGTAATAACAATTGCGCATGGTATGACGTTTGTTTTATTTGTTTATCAAATTCAACCATTGCTAACTTAATAATATCTGCTGCGCTACCTTGTATTGGCGTATTCATAGCTGTACGTTCAGCAAATCCTCTTAAATTAAAGTTTCGACTATTAATATCAGGAATATATCTACGACGATGCAATAATGTTTTCACAAATCCATCGGCTTTAGCATCTTTAACGATGTCAGACATATATTGTTTTACACCTGGAAAACTGGCTAAATAATCATCGATAAATGCTTTTGCTTTTTTTCGCGTAATATTTAAGCTTTGACTTAAACCATAATCACTAATACCGTAAACGATGCCAAAGTTAACAGCTTTGGCTTGTCTACGCATTAGCGCATCAACCTCTTCCGCTTCTACTCCAAATACTTTCATTGCAGTTGCAGTATGGACATCTCTTTCGTGAATAAATGCCTCTTTCATACTTTCATCCTGAGTGATATGCGCAAGCACACGTAATTCAATTTGAGAATAGTCTGCTGATAAAATCACACTGTCATTAGAAGTGGGTTTGAAGGCTCTTCTAATTTTACGTCCTTCTTCAAGACGAACAGGTATATTTTGTAAGTTTGGATCTACACTTGATAAACGTCCCGTTTGTGCTAACGTTTGGTTGAAGCGGGTATGAATGCGATTATCATCACTAATTACTTTTTGTAACCCTTCAACATAGGTAGATTGTAATTTAGATAATTGACGATATTCTAAAATGTAATCAATGATAGGATGTTGACCTTGTAGTTGTTCTAACACATCAACCGCAGTAGAATAACCTGTTTTAGTTTTCTTAATGACTGGTAATTCCAATGTTTCAAATAGGACTACACCTAGTTGTTTAGGAGAATTAATATTAAATTCTTCTCCAGCTGCCTCATGTATATTACTGATTAATAAATCTAATTTCTCTTGAATTTCAGACTGCATTTCTTTCAAATCATTAACATCAGTGTAAATGCCAGTTTCTTCCATTTCACTCAAGATGCGCGCTAATGGAAGTTCTAAGTTTAGCAATAACTCTATTTGTTGATGAGATTTTAGTTCATCAACCATTTCAGGTTTACAAGCATGAATTGCCTCAGTAATGGATGCAATATGCTTATCTAAAACCGAATCTTCTGGAATGTGTCGTTTTTTTCCTTTTCCATAGATTGACACATCATCTTGAACATAGTTTTGTTTATAGTTACTAACAACCGAATTAACATCTTCAATTGTTCTTGATGGATCGATAATATAACTAGCTAACATAACATCAAACACAATATTTTTAATATCAATGTCTAATCTATGCGCAACCACGTATGTCTTTTTAGCATCATAAACTACCTTTTCTGTAGTTTCATTCTCTAGCCAATCAATCAGTTCTGGATAATCTTTAAGTTGATCAGCAGGAATAACAATGTGTTCCACGCCATTGTAGAAGCCAAATTTGAGAATAGCATCTTGTAAGTAATTGGTACCATCCACTTCAATATGGATGACCGCTTCTTTTAAATCATTAAAATTAATCTTGTTGAAATCATGATGAACTTCAAATACTTTGTCTTCTTGAGATTCTTCTGATGGATTACTATCGATATCAGCTAATAATTGTTTGAATTCTAACTTTTTAAATAGTTCAATTTTATCTTGATTATCATCTTGATTATCTAATTTAGTATCTTTAAGTGCTACTTCAATTGGACTATCTTTATTTATTGTTGCTAAATCTTTACTCATGAATGCATCGTCACGACTATTCTCAAGTTTTTCTTTTAATTTTTTTCCTGAAACTGCATCTAAATTTTCATAGACACCTTCAACCGTATTAAATTGTTTCAATAACTTGATAGCTGTCTTCTCACCCACACCAGCAACACCTGGGATGTTATCAGATGTATCACCCATGAGTCCCTTCATATCAATAATTTGACTAGGCACAAGCCCATCATATTTTTCATTAATAAATTCTGGAGTATAATGATCGACATCTGTAACACCTTTTTTAGTGTAATAGATGGTTACATGATCAGTAGCGAGTTGAGTTAAGTCTCTATCACCTGTAACAATGATTGTTTCAAATCCTTGCTCATTTGCTTCTTTGCTTAATGTACCAATGATATCATCAGCTTCGTAGTTCTCTAACTCATAATGTTTGATATGATACGTATCCAATAGTTGTCGAATATACGGGAATTGTTCACTTAATTCCGGTGGCGTGCTTTGTCTACCGCCTTTATATTCACTATATTTTGAATGTCTAAATGTAGTTTTGCCTGCATCAAACGCAACTAAAAAATGACTTGGTTGTTCTTCTCTTAAAATCTTTTCAAGTAACATCGCAAAACCATATATTGCATTCGTATGTATTCCTGCTTTGTTAGAAAGAAGTGGTAATGCATAAAATGCTCGAAAACTTAAACTATTACCATCAATTAAAACTAGTTTATTCAAAGCGTATACCTCCAGAGTGATTTTATTATATTTTAGCATATTCAGAGTTCGTTAACGAATGTATGGTTTCTTCAAAAGTCTCTGTTAGGTTAAAAATTTCTGTAAATAAAAAGGCACTCTCGTTTCATTAATCAATTGAATCATTGAATATGAACGAAAGGCCTTAATGGATGAAATATTATTTTTGTTCATCTATGAATGAAACTCTAAATAACGAACCTTCACCAATATTGCTTTCAACATTTATTGTACCATGATGTGCTTCGACAATATGTTTCGTTATAGACAACCCTAAACCTGTGCCACCTGAATCTCTACTTCTCGCTTTATCTACACGATAAAATCTTTCGAAAATATGGTTTTGGTCACTCTTCTCAATTCCTATGCCAAAATCTTGAATTTCTAAGTTAACTTCAAGTCCTTTTCTATAAACTCTTACAATAACGTCACTATTTTCAAGTGAATAATTAATCGCATTTGAAAGTAAATTAGTAATGACTTGTGCCATTTTATTTTCATGTGCTTCTATGATGATATCTTTTTCAATTTCAGGCAAAATGCTAATATTTTTATATCTTGCTTGGTTTTGTAGATTATCAATTGTAGTATAAGCAAGTTCTGAGAGATTCACAAACGATGTTTCTATCTCAGTTTGTTGTTCGATATGAGATAAATCTAATAGGTCCGCAACAAGAGACTCAATACGATTAGATTCTTTTAAAATGATGTTTAAAAACATATCAAGCGACTGTTCATCGTTTTTTGCACCTTCAATTAATGTTTCAGCAAAACCTTTAATAGAAGTAATAGGCGTTTTAAGTTCATGAGAAACGTTTGCCACAAATTCACGTCGTAAGTTTTCTAATTTTTTAAGATTTGTGATGTCATGCATAACAACAACCATACCTTGTAATTTCTTTTTAGATTTACTAAGTATCGGAACACAAGATAGATCAAAATATTTATGATGAACGTTATTTAATACGATTTCAATTTGCTCATAGAGTGGCTTTTCAGTTTTAAAACTTTCTAAAATCAATTGTTGAATTTTAGTATCTAAATATGAGGTATACTTTTTATTTTCAACCTTACCATTTGGTCTAAACAAATCATAATAGGCGTGGTTTGCAACTACGATTTCGCCATGTTTGTCAATCATTAAAACGGAACTCGGAATATTTTCTAATGTAGTTTTTAAACGATTGGATTGCATTTTTTGCTTATTATTAAGCTTTTGTAAGCGTCTAGCCAAATCATTAGTTGTAACAAACAGTGCTTTGGTCTCCTTGACATTACTTTCAGGCACGCGAACATGATAATAGCCATCAGCGATTAACGAAGTCGCATAAGTAACCTCATTAATCGGTCTAATATATGTACGATGAATGCTTCTAACTGCCAAATATATTGCTAAAAGAACAATAATTCCAATTAAAGATAAATACTTCCACATACTCTTCTGTAATTCAAGAATTTCAGTATTCATCCCACTTATGTATACCGTTTTATCATTAATAACCGTTTTGAATGTATATCTAACCTGTCCGTTTTCTCGATTATAAATAATATTAGACGGGTTAGCTTCATTATCAATGTTATTATTAAATTTATGTTGATTCCCTGATTGATAAATGACTTCTCCGTTTTTAGTAATCTTAACGATTAGATTTTGATTAGCTGAAATGTTCTTTATTTCCTTATTGTCATTTTGTTTGTTTAATTTAAGGAAATTTTCGGAAACATGTTTGAGCTCTGTGACTTGCGCTGTTGATAATATTTGATAAATTGTATGATGAATAATGATACCTAAACCAATAAAACTGATAATGGTAATTGTACTTAATAATAATAATAACCGATGATGAAATTTGAGCATTAAGCCTTAGGTCTTTCTAATTTATAACCAAGTCCACGAACAGTTTTGATTAATTTAGGTTGTTTTGGATTCTCTTCGAGCTTATCTCGCAAATGGCTAATGTGAACGTCAACAATTCGAGAATCGCCTGCGAATTCATAATTCCAAACTGAATTTAACATATGTTCACGGGTAATTACTCGCCCTTGTCTCTCTATGAGATATAATAGTAATTCAAACTCTTTAGGCGTAAGTTCTAATAACTCATCATCTTTATAAACTTCAAAGAACTCAGGTCTGATTCGAATGTTCTCAATTAATATATCCTCATCATCAACATCTTCTTTTTCAATTTCACTAGCAAATTTAGATCTTCTCAAGATAGCCTTCACTCTTGCAACTACTTCTCTCGGTGAAAAAGGTTTTGTCATATAGTCATCTGCACCTAATTCTAATCCTAATACACGATCAAACTCATCATCTTTTGCAGTTAGCATTAAAATAGGAACTAAATTTTTATCAGAACGTATTGTTTTACATACTTCAATACCATCTTTTTTAGGTAACATTACATCCAAAACGACAAGTTCTGGTTGAATTTCGTTTACCTTTTCCAAAGCTTCTTCACCATCGTATGCTACTTCAACGATGTAACCAGCCGTTTCAAGATTATATTTTAATAAAGTTACAATTGATTGCTCATCGTCAACCACTAATACTTTTTGTGACATAATGTGCCTCCCTGAATAAATATAACATTTTAATTTCATTATAACGGAAGTTAAAACAAAAATAACATACAACATATTAAATTTACATAATCTTAACAATCAAATTATCTTTTTCTAATTATTGAGTATTTGTATTACTCTTATTTAAATATTGTTAAGAAAATATAAAATTATTCAACTAATTTTTAATAAAAAAGAATGGAACTGGATTTATTTGAATACCAAGTTCCACTCCTTTGAGTGATAGCAACTTCGAGAAAGGGTTTAAATAAAGCCTTACTCAGATGTATCGCTAACTATCTAATTATCATGATTTAACTAAGATTATTTTGTATAAACAACTAAGCCTTGTTCACTGATTGACTTATTTTAAGTTTTTAATTAATTCATCAGCGAAATCTGAAGTAGATACTTCAGTAGCGCCATCCATTAAGCGTGCAAAATCATAAGTTACAACTTTAGATGCGATTGTCGCTTCAATTGCATCAGTAATCTTATCAGCAGCTTCTTGCCAGCCTAAATGTTCTAACATTAACACTGAACTTAACAATTCAGAAGATGGGTTAACTTTATTTAAACCAGCATATTTAGGTGCTGTACCATGTGTTGCTTCAAAAATAGCGTGACCAGATTCATAGTTAATGTTTGCACCAGGTGCGATACCAATACCACCTACTTGAGCGGCTAAAGCATCTGAAATATAGTCACCGTTAAGATTCATTGTAGCAACAACATCATGTTCGGCTGGACGAGTTAAAATTTGTTGTAAGAAAATGTCAGCAATTGAATCTTTAATAATGATTTTTCCATCTTGTTCTGCTTTTTCTTGCGCTTGATTAGCTGCATCTTTACCATCTTGTTCAACTATTTCATCATATTGTTGCCATGTAAATACTTTATCAGCAAATTCATTATGTGCTACATCATAGCCCCATTGTTTGAATGCACCTTCAGTAAATTTCATGATATTACCTTTATGAACAAGCGTTACCGTTTTACGGTCATTATCGATTGCATATTGGATTGCTGCTCTAACTAATCGCTCAGTACCTTCTTTAGAAACTGGTTTGACACCAATACCTGAAGTTTCTGGGAATCGAATATTCGTAGCACCCATTTCATTTTGTAAGAACTCAATTATTTTTTTAACTTCATCAGTACCTTCTTTAAATTCAATACCAGCATAAATATCTTCAGTATTTTCACGGAAGATTACCATATCTACATCTTGTGGACGTTTAACAGGTGAAGGTACACCTTTGAACCAGCGTACTGGACGTAAGCAAGTAAATAAGTCTAACTCTTGACGTAAAGCAACATTTAATGAACGAATACCACCACCGATTGGCGTAGTTAATGGTCCTTTAATCGCAATTAAATATTCTTTTATTGTATCTAATGTTTCTTGAGGTAACCATTCACCAGTTTCGTCATAAGCTTTTTGACCAGCTAGAACTTCTTTCCATTCAATACGTTTCTCACCGTTATAAGCTTTTTCAACAGCTGCATCGATAACACGGCTTGCTGCTTTCCAAATATCTGGTCCAATACCATCACCAATTATAAAAGGAATAATTGGTTCATTAGGGACGTTTAATCCATCATTTAATCTTGTAATTTTTTCAGCTGACATAATTTTACCTCCAAATATTGTGAATCTATTTGACTTTATTATTTATCTTTCTTCAATTGGTATATACTTACGATCTGTTTCACCGATGTAATTTGCTCTTGGACGCATAATTCTATTGTCACGATATTGTTCAAGAATATGTGCAGTCCAACCTGATGTACGACTTACTGCGAATATAGGCGTAAATAAATCATGTGGGATATCCATACTATGATATACCGTAGCACTGAAGAAATCGACATTAGGAATAAGGCCTTTTTCTTCTTTCATACGCTTTTCAATAGCAATTGAAATATCATATAATTCGCTTCTACCCGTTTCAGAAGTAATTTTACGGCTCATCTCACGTAAATATTTGGCTCTAGGATCTCCGTCTTTATAAACTCTGTGACCGAATCCCATAATTTTTTCTTTGTTTTTGAATTTTTCATCTAAGTAAGCATCCACTTCATCTACTGATTTAACATCAGAAAGCATGCTCATAACTTGTTCATTCGCACCACCATGTAATGGTCCTTTTAATGAACCTACTGCAGCTGCAATGCCTGAATACATATCAGATAAAGAAGAAACGGCACAACGAGCTGTAAATGCAGAAGCATTAAGTTCATGGTCTGCGTGCAATACTAAAGCTTTATTAAATGCTTCAACTTCAGTATCTGTAGGTAATTCCCCTCTTAGCATATATAAGAAGTTCGCTGCATACCCTAAATCAGGATTTGGTTTAACAGGTTCTTTTCCTTCACGAACACGCGCAAACGCTGTAACTAAAGAAGCAATTTTAGCTTGAATACGAATGGCTCTTTCTTTTCTATTTTCTTCTGTTTCATTTTCAGCATCAGGATCAAAGTGTGCAATATATGATACAGATGTACGTAATGCCGTCATAGGATGCACATTATCCGTCGCATATTCTTCAAAATGTTTATAAACTCTCGGATTTAAAGTCATATAATGATTTAATTTTTCTCTCAATGCATCTAATTCATCTTGTGTTGGTAGTCTATAGTTCCATAATAAGAACACGACTTCTTCAAATAATGCATTTTCTGCTAAATCATCAATATCATATCCCGCATATGTTAATTGACTATCAATAATTGAACTGATTTTTGTTTCAGCTGCAATTACCCCTTCTAAACCTTTTTGTAATTCTGCCATAAGTAATTCCCCTTTTCTTATACATAATGTAATGGCTTTCAAGTATCATTATAGCCAAACAAATAACTTTTGTGAACGATTATATATCGCTCAATAAATGGTAATTAACTTTAATTTAATAGACTTATTTTTACTCAAATACCCAATAAACGCCATTATATAAGCATTCAATCCAATTCAAATTATGTAATTAATGAGAAAATATTGAAAATTTCATTTTTATTATCAAGCTTGATTACAATTATTTAATCAAAATTTAAAGGAATTTTTAGAAAATATTAGAAAAATAATTGTCGAATTGAACATATAGGTGCATAATAATATTAATTAAATGTAAGGGAGTTGTCTTATGGCTGAAGAAAAATTACAAAGAGGATTGAGTAATCGTCATGTGCAATTGATTGCTATTGGCGGCGCTATTGGTACTGGGTTATTCTTGGGAGCAGGTCAAACCATAGCAATGACTGGTCCATCTATTCTATTAACTTATATTATTATAGGTTTCATGTTGTTCATGTTTATGAGAGGCTTAGGTGAGATTATTATTCAAAATACTCGCTTCAAATCTTTTGCCGACGTGACAAATGAATACATAGGACCGTTTGCTGGTTTCGTTACTGGTTGGACATATTGGTTATGTTGGATTATAACAGGTATGGCAGAAGTTACAGCGGTTGCTAAGTACGTTAGTTTCTGGTTCCCTGCAATTCCTAACTGGATCAGTGCACTATTTTGTGTACTTATATTAATGCTATTTAATTTACTAAGTGCTAAATTATTTGGCGAATTAGAATTCTGGTTCGCTATTATCAAAATCATAACAATTATTGCTTTAATTGTTGTAGGTTTAGTGATGATTTTAATTGCTTATAAAACACAATTTGGACATGCTAGTTTCACAAATTTATATAAACATGGCATATTTACTAATGGTGCATCTGGTTTCTTTATGTCATTCCAAATGGCGTTATTCTCATTCGTAGGTATTGAAATGATTGGTGTTACTGCCGGTGAAACTAAAGACCCAGAAAAAACAATTCCAAAAGCGATTAATGCTGTACCTTTAAGAATTTTAGTATTCTATGTGGGTGCATTAGCAGTTATCATGTCTATTATCCCTTGGGATAAAGTTGATCCTAATGAGAGTCCATTTGTTAGATTATTCTCATTAATAGGTATTCCTTTCGCTGCTGGATTAATCAACTTTGTAGTACTTACTGCGGCAGCTTCATCTTGTAATAGTGGTATATTCTCAAATAGCCGTATGCTATTCGGATTATCTGAACAAGACCAAGCACCACCAATCTTTAGAAGTACAAATAAAAATGGTGTTCCTCATTTTGCTATCATTGGTTCATCAGCATTATTATTAGTTACAGCGTTATTAAACTATATATTCCCTGACGCTACATTAGTGTTTACGTATGTAACTACTATTTCGACTGTATTATTTATTATCGTATGGGCATTAATTATTATTGCTTATATTAATTATCACAGAAAAAATCCAGAGTTACATAAAACTGTATCTTATAAACTTCCTGGTGGTAAATACATGGGTTATGCGATTTTAGTATTCTTCTTCTTAGTATTTTGTTTATTATTTGTAAATGAAACAACTAGAAATGCTATCTTCCTAACTCCTATATGGTTTGTACTATTAGGTTTAATGTACTTAAGATATAGACAAGTTGCAAAACGTACTAAATAGTTGAAACATTGATTAAGACCTAAAAAGGCCAGTAGATGAATTGATAATAATTCATCTACTGGCCTTTTATTGTTATCACTACTGTTGAGATAGTGTCTATGTCGGCTCGAAGATCAATCTATAGTTTCTGTAATATTAGCTTCGAATTCATCCAATAGCGCACGTGCTTCATCAACAGACTCTGTACTCATTAATTGATGACGTAATTGGCTAGCACCTTTGATACCTTTTACGTATATCTTGAAAAATCTTCGTAAACTTTTGAATTGTTGGCTTTCATCATTACTATATTTTTCAAACAATGTTAAATGTAATCTAAACAAATCCAATAATTCTTTACTTGAGTGTTCACGAGGTTCTTTTTCAAAAGCAAAAGGATTATTAAAAATCCCTCTACCAATCATAACGCCATCTACACCATATTTGGTCGCAAGTTCTAGTCCAGTTTGTCTATCAGGAATGTCACCATTAATCGTTAGTAACGTATTTGGGGCAATCTCATCTCTTAACGCTTTAATCGCTTCAATTAACTCCCAATGAGCATCTACTTTACTCATTTCTTTACGCGTTCTGAGATGGATTGATAAGTTTGCAATGTCTTGTTCAAAGACATGCTTTAACCAATCTCTCCACTCATTGATATCGTAATATCCTAGACGTGTTTTTACACTTACTGGTAAGCCTCCTGCTTTTGTTGCTTGAATAATTGCTGCCGCAGTTTCTGGTCTTAGTATTAAACCAGACCCCTTTCCTTTCTTAGCCACATTAGCAACAGGACATCCCATATTTAAATCTATACCTTTAAATCCCATGTCCGCTAAACCAAAGCTCATCTCTCTAAATTGCTCTGGTTTATCTCCCCATATATGGGCTACCATTGGCTGTTCATCTTCACTAAAAGTCAACCTTCCACGTACACTATGGATACCTTCTGGATGACAAAAACTTTCAGTGTTAGTGAATTCAGTGAAAAAAACATCAGGCCTTGCAGCTTCACTTACAACGTGACGAAAAACAATATCAGTTACATCCTCCATTGGTGCCAAAATAAAAAAAGGACGTGGTAATTCACTCCAAAAATTTTCTTTCATAATTATTAAACCTTCTTATATTAATATCTCTAATTTTATCCATGCTATATTACCATAAAAAATAAACTTATTCAAAATGAGTTTCTCTAAGTTTCCTAAACTTCTAAGCAAAAACAGAACGGGAGTGGCACAGTGTTCACTGTCTCACTCCCGTATCGAAGACTAAAATGTTGAAAAACATCTTTCGCAAAAATATTCCAATTCTAGTCAACTACTGTGGTTTAGCAATGTAGCATAAATAATATATTTTATATTGTACACTTTAACTAATCATAATGATTCTTTAAGCGTCTCATACACTACGCAATTGTGCTTTTATCATCAAAGATTAAAGAACATTTGCATACCCTTCAAAGATTTTACCTTGGGCTGCATCGACGGTTACTAAGATACCATCTTTTAATTCTTTAGTCGCATTTTCAACACCAATAATTGTTGGAATACCTTTTTCAAGACCAATAATTGCACTTGGTGAAGTGATACCATTTTCTTCTGTGATTAAGCCAACCGCTTGTTCAATGTAAGGTACTAATGTTTCATCTACAGAGTTTGTTACAATAATTGACTCACTTAAATCTACACCTTCTAAATCGTTTGCACTGTTTGCAACTATTGTTTTACCAACAACAGATCCACGACCTACACCTTGCCCTTTAGCAATTTCATCGCCAACTAAATGTAATTTCATCATGTTAGTTGTACCTTTTTCACCAGTAGGTACACCAGCAGTGATAATGATTAAGTCACCATTTGTAACGCGACCCGTTTCGACTGCAGTTGCAACTGCATTATTTAATAAGTCATCCGTAGTTTTACGTCCTTTTTTAATGACAGGATATGCACCCCAAACTAAAGCTAATTGACGCGCAGTATGTTCACTTGGTGTAACTGCAATAATATCTGAATGAGGACGATATTTTGAAATTGTTACAGCTGTAGAACCACTTTCAGTTGCCGCAACAATCGCTTTAACATTTAAGTTTAATGCAGTATGTGCAACTGATACACCAATAGCGTTAACTAATGAAGTTTCTACTAATTTAGTACGGTCTGATAATAATTTTTTGTAATCTTGAGCAGCTTCAGCAGAAACAGCAATATTTCTCATTGTTTTAACAGCTTCTTCAGGATATAAACCTGCAGCAGTTTCACCTGAAAGCATCACAGCGTCAGTACCATCATAGATCGCATTGGCAACGTCACTTGCTTCTGCTCTAGTTGCACGTGGATTACGTTGCATTGAATCTAACATTTGTGTTGCAGTAATAACTGGTTTACCTAATTTATTACATTTTCTAATTAAATCTTTTTGTACGATTGGTACTGATTCAGGCGGTATTTCAACACCCATATCACCACGAGCTACCATTAAACCGTCAGATACTTCTAATATTTCTTCGATATTATCAATACCTTCTTGGTTTTCAATTTTAGGGAAAATAGTAATGTTATGATTATTTTCTCTTTCTAAAATTTCACGAATATCTAAAACATCACTAGGACGACGTACAAAGCTAGCTGCGATATAATCAACATCTTCTTTGATACCAAATAAGATATCGTCAGCATCTTTATCAGTAATACCAGGTAAATTAACTTTTACGCCAGGTAAGTTAACACCTTTTTTATTTTTTAATTCACCAGTGTTTAAGATATCACATTTAACTTCGCCTTTAGTTTTATCGATGTCTTTAACTTGTAATTCAACTAAACCATCATCAAGTAAGATGTATGACCCTACTTGTACATCATTAATTAAGTCTTCATAAGTTACTGAGAATTTTTCAGGTGTACCTTCAACTTGTGACATACTTACGATTACTTCTTTGCCTTTTTCAAGCATAATTAAGCCATCTTTCATGTCATGAGTACGAATTTCAGGTCCTTTTGTATCTAATAAGATACCGATTGTTTTACCTAATCTATCTGCTACTTTACGAATCGTATCAATACGTGCTTTATGTTCTTCATGACTACCATGAGAGAAGTTCAAACGCGCTACGTTCATACCAGCTTTCATTAATTTTTCTAACATTTCTTCAGACTCTGATGCAGGTCCAATTGTACATACAATTTTAGTCTTTCTCATTTTAAAAAGCCTCCTAAATTAAATAGATAACTCTTTCGCTAATTCATAAATATCTGTATTAAATTTATGGTCGTTGCCATTGAAGATTTCATCAAATGGTGTAGCAGTCAATTTATTATTCATGATACCAACTCCTTGTCCAGAACGACCTTGCATTAATAGGTCAACAGCATAACCACCTAAACGTGATGCTAATACTCTATCGGCACCTGATGGGCTACCGCCACGTTGAATGTGACCTAATACAGATACACGTGCATCAACATTAATATATTTCATCAATTGATCCGCACATTCTTGACCACTCATACTTCCTTCAGCTACCATCACGATTGAGTGTTTCTTACCACGCTTGATACCACTTTCTATCTTTTCAGCGATATCTTTAATGTCTGTATTCGCTTCTGGAACTAATATTGTTTCAGCACCTACTGATAATCCAGCCCAAAGTGCTAAATCACCACAATCACGCCCCATAACTTCAACAACAAATGTTCTTGCATGACTTGAAGCAGTATCTCTGATCTTATCAACACTATCAATAATCGTATTTAATGCTGTGTCAAATCCAATAGTGAAGTCAGTACCATTAATATCATTATCAATTGTACCTGGGATACCAATTGTCTTAATATCTTTAGTTTCTTCACTAATACGTTGGGCACCTCGGTAACTACCGTCTCCTCCGACAACTACGAGTCCTTCAATACCACGTTTGTGTAAATTCTCTATACCTTTTTGTCTTACACTTGCCTCTTTAAATTGAGGACATCTTGCAGAGTAAAGGAAAGTACCTCCACGTTGAATTGTATCCCCTACTGAACCCAATTCTAATTTATGAATATTATCATCTAGCAATCCTTGATAACCTTGATAAATTCCATAAACTTCAATGTTGTTATAAATCGCCTTACGTACAACTGCTCTTACAGCAGCATTCATGCCTGGTGAATCTCCACCACTAGTTAAAACTGCAATTTTCTTCATGACGACATTCCCTTTCCTAACTAGATTTCTCTTTAATAATAAATTACCACAATTTTTTTTAGTGTTCCATCAATATAGGTGTATAAAATTGATGTAAACGTTTTATAAAGAAAATTTATAATGATACAGAAAAAAGGTGGGACAAAATTCTATACGAATTTTTCGTCCCACCCGCTTAAGAATGACAAGAACATTATAGATTATATAAGTTCTTTCATTGCTCAGTGAATTGATGTAAATTGATATTTAAATTTGAAAGTTATTATAGTCATTAATTCCTTTATTAATTTTCAATAAAAGAACCAATATTTCTAAATTTCGTAAATCTATTTTCAACGAGTTCATCACTACTTAATGATTGCAATTGTTCTAATTGATTAATGAAGGCCTTTTTAATTTCAACCGCTTGTTGCTCTACATTATTATGTGCACCACCTAATGGTTCATCAATAACGCTGTCTATCACTTTTAAATGATATAAATCTTTTGCAGTGATTTTCATCGTTTCGGCAGCCATTTTAGCTAATGAACTATCTTTCCATAATAGTGCTGCGGCCCCTTCTGGAGAAATAACAGAATAGGTACTATTTTCAAGCATCATAATTCTATTTGCAATGCCAATGCCGAGTGCGCCACCACTACCACCTTCACCGATGACAATTGCTATAACAGGTACTTTTAATGAAGCCATCTCTACTAAATTTCTAGCAATAGATTCACTTTGCCCTCGCTCTTCAGCAGCTTTACCTGGATAGGCACCTTTAGTATCTATAAATGTGAAGATAGGTCTATTAAATTTCTCAGCTTGTTTCATTAATCTTAAGGCTTTACGATATCCTTCAGGGTGAGCCATCCCAAAGTTACGATAAATATTATCCTTAGTATCTTTACCTCGTTGTTGGCCTATTACTGTGACAGGTGTTCCATTCAAATAGCCAATCCCACCTATCATCGCAGGGTCGTCTCTAAAATTACGGTCACCATGTAATTCAATAAATGAATCAAAAATATACGGGATATAATCTAATGTTGTAGGTCTTTCTTGAAGACGTGCAATTTGTACTCTATCCCATGGCTTGAGATTGGTATATATTTTTTTAGTTTCTCTTTCAAGTGATGCCTCAAGTAAATCAATTTCATCCTGTAAATCGACATCATTTTTTTCTTGAGATTGTTTAAGTGATTCAATTTTATTTTTTATTTCAAAAAGTGGTTTTTCAAAATCAAGCATCTTTTTTCACCTCTTGGTGCATTTTTAATAACTGGGCAAGTGTATCTTTCATTTCTTTACGATGAACAACTTTATCTAATTGTCCATGTTCAAGTAGAAACTCTGCAGTTTGGAAATCATCTGGAAGTTTCTCATTTATAGTTTGTTCAATGACACGTCGACCAGCAAATCCTATTAATGCTTTAGGCTCACTTAAATTGATGTCACCAACAGAAGCAAAGCTTGCAGAAACACCACCAGTTGTTGGATGCGTTAGATATGAAATATAAAGTAATCCCGCATCTGAATGTCGTTTTAAGGAAACACTCGTTTTACCCATTTGCATTAACGAAATAATCCCCTCTTGCATTCTTGCACCACCACTTGCAGAAAATAAAATAAACGGTAGTCTATGTTCTGTAGCGTAATCTATAATTCGACATATTTTTTCACCAACAACGGATCCCATACTTCCCATTCTAAATCTAGCATCCATAACTGCAACAGCAAATTCAATACCCTCTAATTTGGCAGTACCAGTCACAACTGCCTCACTTAAATCTGTTTTTTGTTGATCTTTTTCAATTTTCTCTTGGTAACCAGGGAAGTCTAATGGATTAGCTGATGTCATACCTTTATCGAATTCAACGAAACTATTCTCATCAGTAATTGCTTCAATTCTCTTATATGCAGGCAATGCAATATGATGATCACAGTTAAAGCATACATTCAGATTTTCATTTAATTCTTTTGTATACATTATTTTTTTACATTTAGGACATTTTGTCATAATGCCTGCTGGTACTTCATTTTGTTTTGAGTCTTGGACTGTTAAATATTTTCGCTTTTTACTACTGCGATTAAAAAAGTCTTTAAACATTCTTAAACCTCCACCTAACCATACAACATTAATTGTTTACATTCTGAAATAATAATATCGAACATAAAATATGAGCGAGACATTATGGATACGTTATATCATAATGTCTCAATTATACATGTCTGTGTTTCTATATAAAAATTGTTGCCCTTCTAGGTTATTTCAAATCTGTTAATTGCATTGTTTTATCATAAACCGCTTGTGGATCAACCTCTATTCTTGCTACACCAGTTTCCATAGCCGCTTTAGCGACTTCTCGTGCAACTGAAGGTGCCACTCTTTTATCGAAAGGCCCTGGAATACAATAATCTGGGTTGAGTTCATCAGCTTCTATTAAGTTCGCAATTGCTTCAACTGCTGCTTTTTTCATATCTTCATTGATATGTGTTGATTCAGTATCTAAGGCGCCTCTAAAAATACCCGGGAATGCCAATACATTATTAATCTGATTTGGGAAATCTGAGCGCCCTGTACCTACAACTTTAGCACCCGCTTCTTTTGCATCATTTGGTTTAATTTCTGGATCAGGATTGGCCATTGCAAATATAATTGCGTCATCAGCCATTGATTTAACCATGTCTTTAGATAGTAAGTTGGCAACTGAAACACCTATAAATACATCAGCATCTTTGATTACATCTTTTAATGATCCTTCAATCTTATCTTTGTTAGTGAATTTAGCAACATAATCTTTAGTATCATTCATACCATACGAACGTCCTTCAAAAATGGCACCTCTTGAATCGCACATGATCATGTTTCTAACACCATAAGAATCTAACAATTTAACTATTGCAATGCCTGCTGCACCTGCACCATTTAACACAACTTTGATATCGGATAAGTCTTTATCTACAATTCTTAACGCATTGATTAAACCTGCCATCGTCACAATTGCTGTACCATGTTGATCATCATGAAATACTGGAATGTTTGTTTCTTTTTTAAGACGATCCTCTATTTCAAAACATCTAGGTGCTGAAATATCTTCTAAATTGATACCGCCGTAGTTTGGTGAAATTAATTTTACAGTTCTAATAATTTCTTCAGGGTCTTTCGTATCTAAAGCGATAGGTACACCGTTAATTCCGGCAAAGCTTTTAAATAGAACAGCTTTACCTTCCATAACTGGAATACTCGCTGATGCGCCTATATTACCTAAACCTAGTACCGCGGTACCATCAGTGACGACCGCTACGGTATTTCTTTTAATTGTGTAATCGTATACCGTTCTTGGATCTTCATGGATTTCTTTACATGGCTCTGCTACACCTGGTGAGTAGGCTAAACTTAACTCTTCTTTATTAGTAACTTTAATATTAGGTGTTATTTCCAACTTACCTTGGTTTTCTTTGTGCATTTGTAATGCATCATCTCTTAAAGACATTAAATCAACCCCTATTTATTTGCTAATATACCGACAATTTAATCAGTATAATGAATTTATATACGCTTTATTTAAAATTTTTTAACAAAAAATAAACTGATGACTTTATTTTATAAATCATCAGTTTACTATATCATAATTTTTTTAGACATAAAAGTTATAAAATTCTTATATCACTCGGTTCAAACCCTTTAATAAAGTTTGTAATCGTAACTGGTGTTTTAGTCAAACTTCCTAAATAATCAAGTTGACCAGTCTTTTCGTTATATATATTGACATGAATCATTTGGCCATTAGGTTCTGCATTGAGTTGCTGTTTTATAGCTTCTATGTGTTGAATGTTTCTTAAAACTATCTGTGCGGCTTCTTTAATTTTTGTTGATTCAAAATGCTCAACAGAATCAATTTGATTTATAATGAGTTGCAATTGTTGGTTCCTCTTCTCAAATTTTCCCCACACAATATACATTTCCTTCTCGTTTAATTGTGTTTCATAACGTTTGAATTTATCCGGAAACAGAACTGCATCCATAACATGACGGCCATCATTTAGAACTAAAAACGCCATATTTTGACCATTTTTTGTTCTAATCTGTTTAATTTGATCCACTTGAATTAATATCGGTTTGTTGTTTAGGACATTACCTAGTGTATAGATCCCTAAATATTGTTTTTGTTTGAATTGCTTTTCCACTGGATGATTAGAGATATAAAAACCTAGGTATTCCATTTCATAATTACTAATCATTTGATCACTAAATTCTTCTTTGTCAGTGTAAGATTGCTTTGGTGTTAACATGTCTAACAATAAATTATTTTGTTCTACATCTGATACTTCATCTAACACTTGATCAATGGCACCTACTAATGTTGCACGTGTCTTTCCAAATGAATCAAAAGCACCTACTAGTATTAATGATTCAAGTAATCTTTTAGTTTTAATGCGATTCGGTATGCGTCTAGCAAAGTCAAAGAAATCTTTATATTTACCATTTTCATATCTTTCATCTACAATTGATTTCACGCTTTGATAACCAACACCTTTGATAGCACCTAAAGATAGATAAATATTGGATTGAGTAGCCTTATAATACCAATGACTTTCATTAATATTAGGTGGTAAAATTTTTAAATGTTGATTTTTAGCTTCGTCAATGATAGCAGCGGTTTTAGCTTCATTTCCAACTACATTACTTAAGATATTTGCATAAAAATAATTTGGATAATGTACTTTTAAATATGCCATAATATAAGCAATTTTAGAATAGCTTACTGCATGTGCTCTAGGGAACCCATAATCAGCAAATTTGAGTATTAAGTCAAAGATTTGTTTACTTATTGTTTTATCATAATTATTTTTCATCGCGCCTTCGATAAAGTGTTGTCTTTCACTTTCTAAGACAGCTCTATTTTTTTTACTCATTGCACGGCGTAATATGTCTGCCTGACCATAACTAAAGCTCGCAAACTTACTTGCTATTTGCATAATTTGTTCTTGATAGATGATAACGCCATACGTACTTTTAAGTATAGGAGCTAAATCAGGATGTAAGTAGTTAATTTCACTTTCGTTATGTCTTCGTGAAATATATGTAGGAATTTCTTCCATAGGTCCTGGTCGATAAAGCGAAGTAACTGCAACGATATCTTCAAAATGTTCAGGTTGTAATCTTTTCAAAACTTTTCTTACGCCATCTGATTCAAGTTGGAAAATACCAGTTGTATCGCCTCTAGACAACAGTTTAAACACATCGTCATCATCAAATGGTATAGATTCAATTTCAATAGAGATATTTAAATCTTTTTTCACTTGAGTCACAATTTGATGAATAATAGATAAATTTCTCAATCCTAAAAAGTCAATTTTAAGTAAACCAATGCGCTCTGCTTCTGTCATCGTCCATTGCGTTAGTAAACCTGTGTCTCCTAATGTCAACGGTGCATAGTCATATAATGGTTGATCATTAATAATAATACCTGCTGCATGCGTAGAAGTATGTCTGGGTAATCCTTCTAATTTTTTACTTAATTCAAACCATTTCTCATGTCTATGATTTCTATGTACAAACTGTTTAAATCGCTCATCTTCATATGCCTTGTCTAATGTTATTCCAAGTTGATGAGGAATTAATTTAGAAATCTCATTTAATGTCGTATCATCAAAACCAATAATACGGCCCACATCTCTTGCAACTGCTCTAGCTAATAGATGCCCAAAAGTTACGATACCTGAGACACGATGGTGTCCATATTTGTCTTGTACATATTGGATGACCTTGTCTCTCCTTGTATCTTCAAAATCAATATCAATATCTGGCATTGTCACACGTTCTGGATTTAGAAATCGCTCAAATAGTAGGTTGAATTTAATAGGATCGATGGTTGTGATACCTAACAAATAGCTTACTAGCGATCCCGCTGAAGAACCACGTCCAGGTCCAACCATTACATCATGTGTTTTAGCATAATGAATTAAATCACTTACAATCAAGAAGTAGTCTTCAAAGCCCATTTCCGTAATAACCTGATATTCATGATTCAACCTTTGGATATAACGTTCATCTTGATGTAATCCAAACTTCTGTAAACGCGATTGTAATTGAGACCATAAATACTGTTTAGAGGAATCACCTGATGGCGCATCAAATTTAGGTAGTAAATTTTGATGATATTCTATATTGGCATTACACATATTGGCCAATTCGAGTGTATTATCCCACACTTCTGTCGTTACATTTAATGACGCTATATCATCTTGATTCGGAAAATGTTCTCCCATGCTTTCAGTTTCATGAACTAAATCCAACTTAGAGTTGTTTTTAATCGCCTCAAGCGCAGTTATGGTTTCTACATCTTCTTCATTCAAATAACGCGCATTTTCAAGCCATACTATTTTTAATTGGTTATAAAAAGTTATATCACTTGAATGATTAATATATATATAGTCGTGATCACTGAATTGATCAATAATGGCATAATGTGATTGATCTGCTTGTTTGAAAATAATTGCCAAATTGCTTGCATAGCGTTTTAACCAATCAATAGAGATGACATCTTTTTGTTTCATCTTTATCGCAGAAGAGAGTTGGTACAGTGACTTTAGACCATCATTATTCATCGCCAAAATCACAGTTTCTATTGTATATAAACCGTCCGTTACGTGTACGGTCATTCCAAAAATTGGTTTAATATTGGCTTTTATACAAGCATCATAAAATTTAGGGAAGCCATATAAAACATTAGTGTCAGTAATTGCTAACGAATCATATTGATTATGCTGTGCTTTTTTGACTACATCATTAATTCTCAAACTAGAATTCAATAAATCGTAGGTTGTATGAAGATTTAAGTGTGCAACCATTGATGACTTCCTTTCTAAATTTTATAATTTTTGGCGTAATGCTTGCGCTAAGTCTTCAAATTCGTCCCAACTGTATACAGATACACCGGACGCATTAGGGTGTCCTCCACCACCAAATTGATTAGCGATATCATTAATAGTAATCCCTTTTGAGCGAATGCGGCATCTAATTTGATCCCCTTCGTCTACACCAAACATCCATATTTTCAGACCGCTAATATCTGCTACAGTATTTACAAATTGAGATGCTTCGTTGGGTTGGATATTAAATTGTTTTAATACATCATTTGTAATTCGAATTTGACAATATTCATGGGAATCTGAAAGCTCAAAATGCTGCAAAATATATCCTTGAAACGGCATTAATTTAGGATCTTTTTCTGACATCTTATTTAACTCAGCATTATGATTAAATGGGAATGCTAATAATTGACTAGCGACTTCCATCGTATGCGTCGATGTATTACTGAATAAGAAACGTCCAGTATCCCCCACTATACCTAGATATAATACACGTGCGACATGTTCATCGATAATGCTAAGATCATTAAAATGAGTAATAAAATCAAATATAATTTCACTTGTTGATGATGCTTCTGTATTAACATAATTGATTTCCCCATATTGATCGATTGCCGGATGATGATCGATTTTAATTAACGCTTGTCCGTTAGCGTATCTTTGATCATCAATACGAGGTGCATTAGCTGTATCACAGACTATGACGAGTGCATCGTTGTATACATTATCTTCGACTGTATCTAACTCTCCTATAAATGATAAAGATGGCTCTCCTTCACCAGTTGAGTAAATATTTTTTTCAGGAAACTTACGTTCAAGATACAACTTCAATCCAAGTTGAGAACCGTAAGCATCTGGATCGGGTCTTACGTGTCTATGAATAATAATTGTATTCGCTTCTTTTATTTTCTTCATAATCTCATTAAAAATTTCTACCATTGTAAAATCTCCTTCTAAAAATATTTCTTCAAAAATTAATTATTTTGCATATCTTCGAACATCTGACAAATAATCATCGCATTCGCTACTTTATCATTACCGCTTAACATCGTGACTTCTAATTTAGCAAAATTACGTCCAACATCAAGCATATCGTATTCTACGCTTATAGATGCTTCGATAGGCACTGTTTTAATATAAATAATGTTTAAACTTTCAATCATTACATCGACTTTTTTATATTTACGTAATTGGTGTTTAATTGTCTCTTCAATAATTGCAACGAAGACGGCTTTACTGAGTGTACCGTACTGATTCGTCAATAATGGAGATACTTCCACTGAAATAGCATTTTGGGCAATTGTGATATGTTTTGCTATCTGATCATTAATGGTCTCACCGATTTGGGGTTGTCTGCCAATCAGTTGCATTGCTTTTAGAACATCATCTCTCGTAATGACACCTATCGCTTTTTTATTTTGTGTTACTGGTAATATTTCAATACCTTCCCAAATCATAATATGTGCGCAACTCGCTACTGTTGTGTTTAATTCCACATTGATAGGACGTTTAGTCATCACTTTAGCAATCGTATCATCGGCATTCATTTGAATAACTTCTTTACTCGTAACGATACCAACTAATCTCCAATCCTTATCTACAACAGGAAATCTGGAATGTCCAGTTACTTTTGCACGTGATTTATAATCTTTTATTCCCATCTCATCAAAAACAACTGTCATATCATTAATCGGTTTTACGATATCTTCTACGATTAGAATTTCTTTTCGAATCATTTGGTTATACATCGCTCTATTAATAATATTTGCTACTAGAAATGTATCATAATTTGAAGATAGGATTGGTAAATCATGTTTATTGGCATAATCAATAATCTTTTGAGTGGTTTTAAAACCGCCTGTTATCAGTACGCCACTCCCTCTTTTTAAAGCTTCTAATTGAACATCTGGTCTATTCCCAACAATTAAAAGTGTATGATGACTTAAATACTTAACGACATCTTTAAGTTCCATAGCGCCAATCGCAAATTTAGAAACACTTTTCGATAATCCATTTTTACCACCGATGATATCGCCATCAATTATTTTTAATATTTCTTTGAACGTCAAATTTTCAATTTCTTCTCGGTTCTTTTTATCAATACGTACTGTACCAACTCTATCTATGGTAGTTACTAATCCGAGTTGACCCGCATCTTTAATAGCTCTATATGCTGTCCCCTCTGATACTTTCATTACTTTGGCAACTTTCCTGACAGAAATTTTTTGGCCAACATTTAATGATTCTATGTATGCTATGATTTGTTCATGTTTAGTCATTGAAATACCTCTTTATAATGTACAGTGTTGTATTTATTATAACTTTTTAAGCCAAAAAAATCGATTTAGAAAATGCAAATTCATCCGTCTTAAATAAGCATAATGAGTTTGATTTTTTATTAAATATTAAATCAAGTTATGTAAATTAAATATTTAATTATTTTAATTATATACATTGGTAAAATTAAAATATTTTATATATAATTGAATGTGAGGAGGGATGACCTATGTATAAAAATATTTTATTAGGTGTAGATACTCAATTAAAAAATGAGAAAGCGTTAAAAGAAGTATCAAAATTGGCAGGTCCAGATACTGTAGTAACTATTTTAAATGCGATTGGTGAGCAAGATGCCCAAGCATCAATTAAAGCTGGTACACATATTAATGAATTGACTGAGAAACGTAGTCGATTATTAGAAAAAACACGTACTACTTTAGAAAATTATGGCATTGATTACGATCAAATCATTGTACGTGGAAACCCTAAAGATGAATTAGTAAAACACGCAAATAGCGGTAAATACGAAATTGTTGTATTGAGTAACCGTAAAGCTGAATCACAGAAAAAATTCGTACTAGGAAGCGTAAGTCACAAAGTAGCAAAACGTGCTACCATCCCTGTATTAATTGTAAAATAGTTAGTAAACTGTTTGAAATAAAAATTAATTTACTAGGGAGCGGGACAGAAATAACAAAATTCGTTGTCCTCCCCATCCGGCTTTGTTTGTAGAATTTCTTAGTGAAGTTCTCGTCGCCTGGGTCTGGCCGTTAAGGAGGGCTAGGTTTGAAAAAGCTTGATTTAAGTTTATTTTCAAATCAGCCACCTACTGCCAAAATGATAAATAGGCTGAGACATATGACTATGTCCCAGCCTCTTTTGTGTGCATTATGAAATGATTTATAAATTCATTTACGATTAAATTAGAAAGTGACTGATTCACCAGGTTCTAATATTTGTACCTCACCTTCATGAACTGCATCTTTAAATTGCTGAGGATCTTGTTCAATTAAAGGGAATGTATTGTAATGTACAGGAACAGAGATTTTTGGTTTTACAAATTCATTGATGGCATAGCTCGCATCATCAATACCCATTGTAAAATTATCGCCAATCGGAACAAAGCAAACATCAACTGGGTGTCTATCAGCGATTAACTTCATATCACTAAATAATCCTGTATCACCCATGTGATAAATTGTTTTACCTTCTACTTCTAGAATGAGTCCCATAGGCATTCCTAAATATACCGGTATACCATTTTCATGCGTAAAGCTAGAACTATGGAAAGCTTGTACGTATTTTACACTACCAAAATCAAATGTTGCTTTCCCACCAATATTCATGCCATGCACGTCTTCTACACCATAATAAGTGCTTAAATACCCTTGTAACTCAGCAGAGCCTATTACAGTTGCGTGATTACGATTTGCTAATTCTACTACATCCCCAAAGTGATCAGCATGACCATGCGTTAAGATGATATAATCTACATCTAAGGTTTGTTCATCTAAATCACATTTGTCATTACCTGAAATAAATGGATCTACAATTACTTTTTTACCATTACCTTCAAAATAAATCGTTGATTGACCATGAAAAGAAAGTTTCATAATTATAGCCTCCTATAGCTTGATTAATTGTATTATACCCTAGCTATAAAAACTTATAACATAAACTGGAAATAAACCTTACTTTATTAAATCATTTTGAATTATCGTTCAATTAGACGTAAAATTAAACTAAATACTTAATGGAGATGATTAGATGAGTAAAATTGAAACAATAATTGAACAATTAAACCAAGCGAAAGCTGATGCGGCATGGATAACAACGCCACTGAATGTATTCTACTTCACTGGATATAGAAGTGAACCTCATGAGAGATTATTCGCTCTTTTAATTACTTCAGATGGAAGTCAAACGTTATATTGTCCTAAGATGGAAGTTGAAGAAGTGAAACGTTCTTCGTTTGATGGAAAAATCATTGGTTATTTGGACACTGAGAATCCATTTGAAATTGAACCACGCTCATTTAATAAATTATTAATTGAAAGCGAACATTTAACTGTCAAACGTCAACGTGAATTAACTCAGAACTTTGGCGTACAACACTATGGTGATATTGATCAAACAATCAAAGATTTACGTAACATTAAAAATGATTCAGAAATCGAAAATATTCGTGAAGCTGCAAAACTAGCCGATAAGTGTATTGAAATCGGAACAGCATTCTTAAAAGTTGGTATAACAGAACGAGAAGTTGTTAATCACATTGAAAATGAAATCAAAAAATATGGTGTGAGTGAAATGAGTTTCGACACAATGGTACTATTTGGTGATCACGCTGCTTCACCTCATGGAACACCAGGTGACCGAAAATTAGTCAATGATGAATATGTATTATTTGATTTAGGTGTAATATACAATCACTATTGCAGTGATATGACACGCACAGTTAAATTTGGTACCCCTTCTGAAGAAGCACAAACCATTTATAAAATTGTTTTAGAAGCGGAAACAAGCGCTATAAAAGCCATAAAAGCAGGTGTACCTTTACAAGATATCGATCAAATTGCTAGAGATATCATCAGTAACGCTGGATATGGTGAGTATTTCCCACATCGATTAGGCCACGGTCTTGGCTTAGAAGAACATGAATACCAAGATGTTTCAAGTAGCAATACGAATTTACTTGAAGCTGGAATGGTTATTACGATTGAACCAGGAATTTACGTACCGAATGTTGCAGGCGTTCGTATTGAGGATGATATATTAGTCACTGAAGATGGTTGTGAAATTCTGACACATTACGATAAATAAAATTTAAAAAATCCAGTTGTACTTATAGACTAAGATAATCTATAAACAACTGGATTATTTTTATTACAATCGTTTATTAATCTTCTTTAAGTGCTTCTTCGATAGAAGTATATTCTAAACCAAAGGCTTCAGCTACACCTTTATGTGTAACATGTCCTTTGTAAGTATTTAAACCTAATGATAACGCATGGTTAGCTTTAAATGCTTCACGGAAGCCTTTACTTGCTAATAATTGCGCATATGGTAATGTTGCATTATTTAATGCAATTGTAGACGTACGTGGTACTGCACCTGGCATATTAGCAACAGCATAGTGAACAACACCATGTTTGACATATGTTGGATCATCATGTGTTGTGATTTTGTCAGTCGTTTCAAAAATACCACCTTGGTCAATAGCAATGTCGACGATAACTGATCCATCTTTCATTTGTTTGATCATGTCTTCAGTTACCAAGTTAGGTGCTTTGGCACCAGGAATTAATACGGCACCGATAACTAAATCACTTTCTTTAACAGCATTTTCGATATTTAATGGGTTAGACATGATTGTGTTCACACGGCCATCAAATAAATCATCTAATTCAGCTAAACGTTTAGGATTAACATCTAAAATAGTAACGTTGGCACCTAAACCTAATGCGATTTTCGCTGCATTTGTACCAGCTTGACCGCCACCGATAATAGTTACTTTACCTTTTGGTACCCCAGGTACACCGGCAAGTAAAATACCCATTCCACCGTTAAATTTTTGTAGGAATTGTGATCCAACTTGTGCAGACATACGTCCTGCAACTTCACTCATTGGTGTTAATAATGGTAATGAACGGTCAGGTAATTGAACCGTTTCATAGGCAATACCTACGACTTTATTGTCAACTAACGCTTGAGTTAATTTTTCTTCATTAGCAAGATGTAAGTATGTAAATAAGATTAAGTCTTCTTTGAAATATTTATACTCTTCTTCTAATGGTTCTTTAACTTTGATAACCATTTCTACATCCCATACAGATGATTGTTCAGATACAATTTCAGCACCTGCATCTTTGTAGTCTTTATCTTCAAAGAATGAACCTAACCCAGCATCTTTCTCAACAAGTACAGTATGACCTTGTTCTACTAATGCATGTACACCACTTGGTGATAAACCAACTCTATTTTCGTTATTTTTTATCTCTTTTGGAATACCAATTTTCATTCCATCCACCTCCATCACTATCGTAACGCTAAACCAATGAAAGCGCAATCAGAAAAAGTACACATTATTGTTAAAATATAAAGAATAAATATTCTGAAATTTGTGGTAAAATATAAGTAAGAAAAGCTAAGGGGGTTATTAAGATGTTAACATACAAAAACATTTTAATCGCAGTTGATGGTTCACACGAAGCTGAGTGGGCTTTCAATAAAGCAGTAGACGTAGCTAAACGTAATGACGCTAAATTAACTATAGTGAACATTATCGATTCAAGAACATATTCTTCTTATGAAGTATATGATGCACAATTCACTGAGAAATCTAAAAGTTTCTCTGAAGAATTATTGAAAGGTTACCAAGAAGTAGCAACACGCGCAGGCGTAACTAATGTCGAAACTCGATTAGAATTTGGTTCTCCAAAAGCTATCATCCCTAAGAAATTAGCAAGTGAATTAGGTGCCGATTTAATTATGTGTGGTACTTCAGGCTTAAACGCAGTAGAACGATTTATCGTAGGTTCTGTATCAGAGGCTATCGTTCGTCATGCACCATGTGATGTATTAGTTGTACGTACAGAAGAAATTCCTGAAGATTTCCAACCTGAAGTTGCAACACCTGAATTTAGACAACAATATTCATAAGATTAAAGCACAATCGATGTAATCATGAATGGGATAGAGTTTAATGCTCTATCTCATTTTTTATTTATCACCAATACAACATTAGTCCCTGTTAAAATTTCTTGGAGTCCTAAAATAATATTACTACTGTCATATCATACAGCTAAACCGTAGGAAGTCGATGGTATCACTCAAGCATGCTCATACTCATTTTAAACAATGAATCGAATTTGTAATCATAAAAAAAGCACAAAAATGATGTTTAAAACAACAATCATTTTTGTGCTTTTTGATTTTATCTTCCTAACGATTATAATTCGCCATATTTAACTGTATCTCTAGCAATCATAACTTCTTCATTTGTTGGAATAACAATAACTTTAACTGGAGAATGTGGGTAATTAATAAATCCTTCTTCACCATGAATTGCTTCATTTTTCTTAGGATCCCAATAGATGCCCATGAATTCTAATCCTTCTAATACTTTCGCACGCACTGTTGAAGAGTTCTCACCTACACCAGCTGTGAAGACAATTACATCTACACCATGCATTCTTGTTGCATAAGAGCCGATGTATTTGTGGATTCTAGAAGCGAATACATCTAATGCTAATTGCGCACGCTCTTTACCTTCTTCAGCATCACTTTCAAGGTCACGTAAATCACTTGAAGTACCTGAAATACCTAATAAACCTGATTCTTTGTTTAATACATTAAGCACTTCTTCAGCACTTTGACCTGTTTTGTGCATAATAAATGGAATTAATGCAGGGTCAATGTTACCTGAACGTGTACCCATTGTTACACCTGCTAATGGTGTGAATCCCATTGAAGTATCAATTGATTCGCCGCCATCAATGGCCGCGATTGAAGCACCATTACCAATATGGCAAGAGATGATACGTAATTCTTCAATTGGTTTATCCATGATTTCGGCTGCACGTTGTGACACGTATTTATGGCTTGTGCCGTGGAAACCATATTTACGAATGCCATAATCTTTATAATATTGGTAAGGTAAGCTATATAAATATGATTGTTCTGGCATTGTTTGATGGAATGAAGTATCAAACACTACGACATGTGGAATATTTGGTAATAATTTTCTGAATGCACGAATTCCCATTAAGTTAGCTGGGTTATGCAATGGTGCTAATTCACATAGTGACTCAATTTTTTCTTCAACTTCGTCAGTAACTAATGCAGAAGTTGGGAATAACTCACCACCGTGTACGACACGATGTCCAGTACCAGCAATATCGTTAATATCATCAATGATACCGTGTTCTTTGAAGCTATCTAACATGATGTTGATTGCTTCTTCATGGTCTTTGATATCTTTAACGTTTTTAATTTTTTCACCATTCACTTCAATTGTGAAAATTGAGTCTTTAATACCGATACGTTCTACTAAACCTTTTGTTACTATAGTTTCTTCAGGCATTCTAATGAGTTGGAATTTTAAAGAAGAACTACCAGCGTTAATCGCTAAAACTAAACTAGACATATATATTGTCCTCCAATTTATTAATTAATATCCATATTTATTTAACCATTAATACAGTCATAATTCAAGAATATCACAGTTTATTTTTTGGGATGATTTTCTTCCATCCAAGAATTCAATTCACTAATAAATCCTTGGAATTGATTTGGATTTTTAAAATCAGGAATATTTGCTAATAATACTTCAACTGGCTTAGTTTCATTCACTTTTTTCTTTTGCAAGATCAATATTGATTTACGCGCATTTTCATTTTTAAATAACGTCTTAGGTAAATTTAAAAATGCTTGCATTTCTGTCTCTGTTGCAATGAAATTTTCTAACTGTTTTACATTGTCATCTTCAAATAAATTACTTGGAACGACTAAAAAAGTGAAACCTGTTTGTTTTAAGGCAGTGACTGCTTGTTCAATTAATAAATAATGTGAGTAGCTATGCCCCTCTTTAAAGCCTAATTGCAATTCATGGCTTCGCTCATCTAAAGGATAATAGCCAATCGGTAAATCACCAATCACAATATCCGCTTCTTCTAATGGTAATGGCATAATTGCATCTTGAGGGTAAACATCAAAAGGGATCTCCAAGAAATTAGCAAGATGGACACTCACTCTTGATAATACAGGGTCTACTTCAATTAGATGATGCATCACTGTTGTGTCTTTAAGCACCTCATTAACAGAAGCACTTAAATGACCAGCTCCACTAGCCATATCTACAACATGTAATTCGTTTTTATTCTCAGTAAATTTCTGAACTAAAAAGCCAAGAATTAGTCCAATCGAATCAGGCGTAATCTGATGATTTGCTTGGATTGATTCCTCTTGCATTAAACTTAAGTAAGCAAATTGAAATGCCTTTCTACGGTCTTGCAACGTTGCTTGTTCTAACAATTCGCGTTTATTGCGATATACATCCTCCATTGCAAGTCCTAAATTTTCAATGAAACTTTGCCCATTTTGCTCATTTAAAGCTTTAGCATTTTCATCTAATGTTTTGAAAAGCTTCTCCATCACTGTTTGTTCTTCACTCATATACCTAATCCTCTCCAATAAAAAAGTGTCCATCAGGTTTATTTCTGTAAAATAATCAACGCTAGCTTTAGATAGCATTATTGAAATAAATATGGACACTTTTACGTTATATCTATTATCTAAATTGAATATTAAATGTTACGGTATGCTTCTAATGCAGCATCAAAATTAGGGAAGTCTGTACCTTCACTTACTAATTCTTTATAAACCACTTTATCATTACTATCTAATACGAAGACTGAACGCGCTAATAATCTTAACTCTTCCATAACAACACCGTATTGTTGTCCGAATGATAAATCTTTATGGTCACTTAACGTAATCACATTATCTAAACCATTAGATGCACACCATCTCTTTTGAGCAAATGGTAAATCGGCAGAAATTGTTAGAACAACGCCATCTTCTTGTGCAGCTTCTTCATTAAATTTACGTGTTTGTTGATCACACACACCAGTATCAATAGAAGGTACTACGCTGATTAATTTCTTTTGACCTTTATAATTTTCTAAACTAACTTCATTTAAATCATTATCCAGTACTTTAAAGTCAGGCGCTTGTTGCCCTTCTGAAACTTCAGAACCAGTTAAATGAATTGGATTATTTTTAAAAGTAATTTGTGTCATGATGAAATGACCTCCTATAGTATTTTCATTATATTGTTATCATACGACAGTCATAAAACTGAAATCAATCAATTGGAACTGATACATGTTAATGTTGTAACAATTGTATTATATAATCATACGTATTTTTCAAAATGAGTAGCGCCGTAACAATGATAAACAGTATTTTGACGTATCCTACACCTTTACTTATGGCAAATTGTGCACCTACAAAGGAACCTATCACCATACTCGCTGCCATAATCAATCCATATACAAAATCAACTTGGCCCAAAATAATAAAAAGAACCAATGCACCTAGATTGGACGCAAAATTCAATACTTTAGCGTTACCTGCTGCACTCAAAAAATCAAAGCCAAACATCAGTAACACAAATAACATAAAGGAACCTGTACCCCCACCTAAAAAACCATCATAAAATCCAATTAGTAACAGTAAAGATGTAAACATAATGGCTTTACCAATTGTCAGCTTTGAAAAGGTGCGCACATTTCCCCAATCTTTTTTGAATATTGTATAAATAAGCACAAGCGTTAATATGATAATCACTAATGGCTTCAAAACTTGTGCAGGCAACAATGTAGCTAAACTCGCCCCACAGGCTGCAAAGATAAACACAAATGGAAAAAGTTTGAGTACAATGTTTAAATCTACTTTACCCGACCGTATAAACTTGATTGCGCTTGTAAGTGAGCCAAACGAACTAGCCAGTTTATTCGTACCTAAAGCTAGAGAAGGTGGCATTCCAATGGCTAATAGTGCTGGTATTGATATGAGGCCACCCCCACCTACGACAGCATCAATAAATGCAGCTAAGAAGCCAAACGCAATAATAATTAAAATGACATTTAACGTTATCTCCATGATGCAATTCCCCTTTATTTGAATGTATGTTTATTCTATTTTAAAATAACTCATCCATTAATGCATCAGTGTTTTGGTCTTTTTCACTTTTATAATCTTTATTAATTGTTAAGGTTTCAATATTATCTGCCGCACGTTGTACCATGTCATCAAAGTCAAATACACTTTCATATTTAACTACTTTATCAAAATCTGGTTCAGTCACAGGATTTTTTGGTGTGAAGATTGTGCAACAATCTTCATAAGGTTGAATGGACACATCAAATGTACCTATTTCACGTGCTTTTTTAATAATATCCTCTTTATCTAACGAAACAAGTGGTCTCAAAATTGGAGTAGATGTGACATCATTGATCGCATACATACTCTTTAGCGTTTGACTTGCAACTTGTCCTAAATTTTCACCATTAACAATCGCATGTGCACCAACGTTCTCTAATACAATATCGGCTACACGTAACATCATGCGACGTGTTGATGTCATCGTATATCTAGGGTGAACTACTTTATTTATTTGTTTCTGTAGTTCTGTAAATGGCACAATATGCAATTTAATTGGTCCCACTCTCTCTGATAAAATACGTGTAAGTTCAATCACTTTGTCTTTAGCCTTTTCACTTGTAAAAGGTGGGCTATGGAAGTGAACCGCCTCTATGTTTACACCACGTTTCATAATTTCCATTCCAGCTACAGGTGAATCTATGCCACCTGATAACATTAAGAGCGTTTTACCACCTGTACCAACTGGCAAACCACCGGCACCTTCAAATACTTGTGTAAAGACATAAACTCCATCCATTCTTACTTCAACTCTGACATTATGATCTGGATGTTTTACATCTACAGATATATCTTCCGTGCCTTGTAATATTGTGCCTCCAAGTTCACGTTGTAATGCATACGTATCAAATGGGAATGATTTATCTACACGTTTAACATCAATCTTAAATGTATCTCCCGCTTTGAAATCCTGAGCTAAATCAACACATAATTTTTTAATATCTTCTAATTCTTGTGATGTTTTATGCACTGGACTTACCGATTTAATACCGAAAATTTTAGTTAATCGATCGATGACTTCTTGCGCATCCGCTTCTTCAGTTAATGAGATATACATTCTATCTCTTTTCCCCTTTACATGGGTACCCTCAATCGTTTGTAATGATTTAATCACATTATCTTTCAATGCATTAACAAACTTTTTACGATTCGTTCCTTTTAAAGTTAATTCTCCATATCTAACTAATAAGTGATCGAACTTCATTTACTTTAACAACTCCTTAATTTCTGTAAATATTATTTCAAATTTTTCTTTAAAATGATTAATATCATCTTCTGTAGTCAAATCACCAAATGATAATCTAATACTACCTTCTATTTTATTGTCAGCAATTTCCATCGCCATTAATACTTCATTTAATTTCCCTCTTTTAGATGAGCAAGCACTTGTCGTTGAGACCATAATATCAGATTTTGAAAATGCATTAACTAACACTTCACCTTTTACCCCTGGGAACGCAATATTTAATATTTGTGGTGCACCATCTTCAGGTGAATTAATATAAACGCCTTTATATTTTTTGAAAAATTGACGAAGCTCATTATTAAAATGACGCATACGATGGTTACGGTCATTTAAATCATCTAGTGCTAAAGCAATTGCTTTCACTAAGGAGACGTTCATAGGTAAGTTAACCGTTCCACTTCGTATACCATATTCTTGGCCTCCACCATGTACAATGGGCTCTAATTTATCTTTATTATCAATTAATAGTAATCCCTGACCTTTAAGTCCATTAAATTTATGACCACTGAAACTTACACTATTAATCCCTTCAAGGTGCAATGGAATTTTACCCAATGCTTGAACAGCATCTACATGTAGATGGGCTTTAGGATAATCTTTTAATAATGTCACTATTTCATCTATAGGTTGTATTTGTCCCATAATATTATTGACATACATACAAGTAACAAGCCCGACTCTATCATTCATTAACGATGCTAAATGATTGATATCGATACGACCATCTGAAGTGATATTCACATATTTTAATTTAAAACCATCATCTTCTAAATGTCTCATTACTTCTAAAACTGATGGATGTTCTAGAACAGAAGTTATAATTTCATTAGCAAACTGTTTCTTTCTATAAGCTATCCCTTTTAAAGCTATATTGTTAGATTCTGTGGCTCCACTTGTGAATATAACATCTGTATTCTGTCCAATGGGTAGCATGGCTTGAATGCGTTCCTTAGACTGTAGCAGCACTTTTTCCGCTTGCAACCCCCACTTATGCGGACTATTAGGATTAAAATAAACCGCTTCATTAACTTTAATAAATGAATCGAGCACGTCTCTATGGGGCTTTGTAGTGGCAGCATTGTCAAAATATATCACTTATAACACTCTCTTTCATTCTCCGTTTAATTATTAATTTTATTTATGTCAAATTGAACTCTAATATACATATTTTACAAAAATAGATACTAAAGCATTATACTATTTTTAAATAAAATTAAAAGACGTCAAACATAAATTTAAATAAACTCATCTATAAAGCAATACTTCAACTTCGAAATAGATAAATTTATAATCAAATTCATTTTAGTATGAAGCATAGTGATAAATATAAAAAGGAGTGGAACAGAACTCAATTAGAGTTCATTGTTCCACCCCTTACGAGGATGACTGGCTTTGAGAACATTTGCATTAACCTTCATTCTCAATTCAATTCGCTACTGCAACATTGCGATGTAGCTTACATTTATTTTCATTAGACAGGTTTCATTTTAAAGTAACGCGATAAAGTTATATACAACGTTAAAAGTTTAACTAGCCTTTCGCTACCTCATCTTCAATGTATTTTGTAATTCCAGGCTCTACACTTTCTAATGCTTGTTCTGAAATTTCGATTGAGCGTTTATAACGATTATTCTTAAATAAGCGTTCTGCCTCATTTAAACTTTTATCTACATTATTATGATCCTTACGATAACGGTTTCCGTATTGAATTAAGCGCTCTGCATATACCGCATTTATCAATACATCATTTGCTTCATCTTCAAATGTATTCATTTGAATAACAATTTTAGCAACTTTATCTTTAAGTTGTTTAACGTGGATTGGGCGTTCACTAAATTGATCATTTGTCTCACGTACTTCATGATCAATTTCATTTTTCATAATAATGAAGCGTTCAGGCACACTCGTTAAGTTTGAAGCTAAAAGTCGACGATAAACTTCTTCTTTTTTAGATTGGATACGTAAGAGGTTATCTTCCGCTTCAGCTTCGTCCTCTCTCAATTGGATGAGATGATTTTGTAATTTTTCTTGGTCCTCGTTAATGACTTTAACATGATCGTCTAAATATTCTAAGTTGTCTTTGACTTCACTATAACGGACTGCAGATTTTGCCATCTCTTTAAGAATGTCATCATAAACAGCGACTAAGTTTTGAATTTCGTTCTCATGCTGTCTAATACTATGAACATCACTTTCGTTAATGAAGTAATTTTCACGAATATAGTCGATCTCAGTACGTAAAGTATAGTTCATTTCACGTGCTTTAAATAATTCATCAGTGATTTGTTCTTTAGTTTCTTCAACTTCATTTTTTGCTTTGACTTCATGCTCAATTAAATCATACATTTCATCAAGCTTATCATTGATTTGTTCTAATTTATCATTTGCATTATCTAACTCAAGACGACTAATCATTGGCTCCACAAAATTTAACTCTGTTTTTAAACTTTGTAATGTACCATCAATTTTGACGTGATCTAAATCATAGCCATTCATCTTCAAATCACGACAACCATATTTTAAATCTTGGAACTGACCAGGAAGTTCTTTTTGCGCTTCTCGAATTAATTCCGGAATTTCTTCCATATATTCTTGAATTTCTTCCATCGATTCATTTAGCCCCATAATGTGGTTGTGTGCTTGAACATAATTACCATCCGCTTTAAGTAATTCATACTGTTCAAGTTCTGGTTCAAATGATTCTATTCTCTTTTCAAGAGGTGATGCAGCATCACCAAACTGATGTCTGTTTGCTAAAACATCACGTTTCATTTCTCGATAATTCGTTTTACATTTTTCAAAAACTTGATCGTTTTCTTTATGTAAAGCTACGATTTCATTTACTTCTTCAACTTGTTGTTGGTAGCCAGCCTCATATTTGTCCATTAACTCATGTGCGTCATCAATGTCACTTTGTGCTCCAGAAAATTGAAACTTATCAAGTTGAATTTCAGCATCGTGAATTTTCTCTTCCACAGGTGCTAAGTAGTTGTTTGTATAATCTAAGGTGTCTTGCTTAAAGGCATCATATTTCGTTCTAGTTTCACCTTTTAAATTGAATGCAGAAAGTTGTTTTAAATTTTCTTCAAAAGGTAATTTTTGAACTTTTAATTTACGTTCTTCAGCGTCTTCAACAACTTTTCGTTTATTGGAACGCAAATAAAACATGATTCCTACAATGATTAAAACAATGACAATTATTGCTAATATTGTGTATAAAACCATCTCATTCTCCTCCTATATTATCATCATTATAACGCAATTACCGCTTTCATTAAAATAGTAAATGAATGAATTGATAGAATAAATTTTTCCATTTATAATTTTAATAAAAATAACAAATGAGGTATGTGTATGCCAATAATAAAAGAAACAAATTACAATCTATTGATGAAGCAGCTTCAAAGTTTAATTGAAGATGAACAAAATCTTATTGCCATTTTAAGTAACACATCAGCCCTGTTAAACGATAATTTAGACCAAATCAATTGGGTCGGTTTTTATCTTATTGACAATGACGAGCTTATCCTTGGCCCTTTCCAAGGTCATCCAGCCTGTGTTCATATTGCAATTGGTAAAGGTGTTTGTGGTACTGCAGTAGCAGAGAATCAAACACAATTAGTACAAGATGTTCATGCTTTTCCAGGCCATATTGCATGTGATGCAAATAGTAAATCTGAAATTGTTATTCCTATCCACGTTAACAACGACATTATAGGTGTTTTAGATATCGATGCACCAATTAAAGACCGATTTACAATAGAAGATCAGCAAGGTTTAGAAAATATTGTTCAAGTTCTCGAAAAACAACTAACGAATTAATTAAAAAGTATTGACACATTGATAAATACTGTTACAATGGATTTTGTGTGAATTAACGAAAATAGCAGTTGTATATCAATAAGCTCTATGTTGTTCCCAATGCGGACGTGTCGCGTAACTGACGCTATAAGGTGAAGACACATAAAACAACATATCCTATTGGGCATGCAACACTCTTTTTTGTTTATTCATAACAACAAAAAAGAAAAAGGAGGAGTCTTAATATGGCTCGATTCAGAGGTTCAAACTGGAAAAAATCTCGTCGTTTAGGTATCTCATTAAGCGGTACTGGTAAAGAATTAGAAAAACGTCCTTACGCACCAGGACAACATGGTCCAAACCAACGTAAAAAATTATCAGAATATGGTTTACAATTACGTGAAAAACAAAAATTACGTTACTTATATGGCATGACTGAAAGACAATTCCGTAACACATTTGACATCGCTGGTAAACAACACGGTGTACACGGTGAAAACTTCATGATTTTATTAGCTAGTCGTTTAGACGCAGTTGTATATTCATTAGGTTTAGCTCGTACACGTCGTCAAGCTCGTCAATTAGTTGGTCACGGTCACGTTGAAGTAGATGGTCGTCGTGTTGACATCCCATCTTACTCATTAAAACCTGGTCAAGTTATCACTGTACGTGAAAAATCACAAAACTTAGACATCATCAAAGAATCTGTTGAAATTAACAATTTCGTACCAGAATACTTAGACTTTGATGCAGATAGCTTAAAAGGTACTTTCGTACGCTTCCCTGAACGTAGCGAATTACCAGCTGAAATCAATGAACAATTAATCGTTGAGTACTACTCAAGATAAGTTCATAACAATGAACAACCACCCTTCCTCATGGAATGGGTGGTTTTTTTATAAACCTTTCGCTTAATTCTATAACTTAAAGAGCGCTTCAGGTAAATCAGATATGATGCCATCTACACCTAGACGTATTAGTTTTTTAGCATCTTTCGAGTGATTAACAGTGTACGGTATAACTTTCAATGAATGGCGGTGTGCATTTTTAATAAATTTAGAAGTAACTAATTTATAATTAGGATTAATAAAATCCGCGTACTGTGATATTGCTTCAAAATCCGGAGCTTTATACCAATATTTCTTTCTACTAACAAGTAACCCTAATGGATACACACTTCCCAATGACCTTAACCGCTTCACAGATGTGTCATCAAACGATTGAATAATCGCTTTATGCTCAGGCACATTATAAGCTTTAAGCGCTTTTAGAACAGCTTCTTCAATACCCGGATACTGATGTGGCACTTTTATTTCAATAAGTAACGTTTTTGAATAGTTTTTACTTAAGGATAATACGTCTTCAAATTTAGAAATTTTTGTATTTATAAAAGAAGGATTATGTTGTATCCCAAAATCAAATGTTGATAATTCTTCAAATGTGTAGTCTTTGACTTTACCTTTACCATTAGAAGTACGATCGATAGTATCGTCATGTATAACGACTAAATGATGATCTTTACTAAAATGTACATCAATTTCTAACATATCAACATGTTGCATTAATGCAGCCTTAAAACTAAGTAGTGTATTTTCTGGAAATTGATTAGATAAACCACGATGCGCAACGATTTGAAATGCTTGATTCGGTCTATTTATTTTCATTGAAGTCACCTTTCTTTAATTATGTCACACTTTAAACTACACTAAAGTTACCATAATATAACTGGAGGTCAAATATAAATGGTTAAGCATGACTTTAAAATACAAACCCAATGGCGTGGAGGTCGCGAAGAAGTTGGAACTGTTAGCGGCGATGTGATTACTGAACAAATTTCCATACCTGCACCACTCGGCGGTAACGGAACAGGTACTAATCCTGACGAATTACTCGTTTCTGCCGCATCTTCTTGTTATATCATCTCTTTAGCAGCTACATTAGAAAGAGCCAAATTTACTAACATTCAAATTACAAATGATTCGATAGGTACCGCCCTATTTGAAAATGGCAAATTCAAGATGGCGACGATTTCACATTATCCAAAAATTTTAGTCACTTCATCAGAAAAGGAAAAACTTGAAAATCGACTACCTAAACTATTAGAAGTCGCAGATCACAACTGCATGATATCAAATGCGATTCGTAATAATGTAGAAATTCAAATTCAAGCAACCATACAATAAACAACATCAATCACCATTTGCCTAACCATGTGGTGGTGATTGCACTTTTAAATTATCAGAATATTTGGTAAAATGGTAAAATCTTATACCGTGGGAGGAATTTTAATGAATTATTATGAACCACTATTATTAACACCAGGACCTACGCCAGTTCCAAATGAAATTAATCATGCATTAGGATTGCCAATGGTCGGTCATCGCTCTCCAGATTTTGAAATCATCGCCAAAAAAGCCTTCAACAACTTGAAGCCCATTTTTGGTACTGATAATGAAGTAATGATTTTAACATCAAGTGGGACAAGTGTCTTAGAAGCAAGCATGTTGAATATCGTCAATCCTGATGATCATTTCGTCGTTATTGTGTCAGGTGCATTTGGTAATCGTTTCAAACAAATTGCAGAAACGTATTACACGAATGTCCATATTTATAACGTAGAATGGGGACAGCCCGTTAATGTAAATGATTTTATGACATATCTCAGTCATTTAGAACATACCATTACAGCTGTATTTACACAATTCTGTGAAACTTCAACTGCTGTTTTACATCCTGTAGCCGAATTAGGTAAGGCGTTGAAACTATTCAATCAAGCTATCTATTTCATAGTAGATGGAGTTAGTTGTATTGGTGCAGTCGATGTTAACTTGAAACGCGATTACATTGATGTTTTAGTTTCTGGAAGCCAAAAAGCAATCATGCTACCGCCCGGACTAGCCTTCGTAGCTTATTCTAACCGTGCATTGCAACGTTTCCAAGAAGTTACGACACCACGCTTTTACTTAAATTTAAATAAATACTTTGATTCATTGCAGCAGGACTCAACCCCTTTCACACCAAATGTTGGATTATTTAGAGCCGTTAACGCTTATGCTGACTTAATTAATGCAGAAGGCTTTGAAAACACAATTAAACGTCATTACATTATTAGAGATGGTTTAAGAGCGGCATTACGTGCGTTAGATTTGGAACTTTTAGTTGAAGATGATTTCGCTTCCCCTACGGTAACATCGTTTATACCAACAGATAAAGACGAACTGACTCATATCAAGTCAACGTTAAAAACAAAATTCAATATCACTATCGCTGGCGGTCAAGGAAAATTAAAAGGAAAGATTTTACGCATTGGACATATGGGTAAAGTATCTCCTTTCGATATTCTAGCTGTCGTGAGTGCATTAGAAGTCATACTTACTGATTATCGTCAGACAAATTATATTGGACAAGGTATAACAAAATTTTCAGAGGTGATTCATAGTGAAGCATAACATTCTAGTCTCAGATCCTATTTCAACTGATGGTTTACAAAGTTTATTAAACCATCCTGATTTTCACGTAGATATTAAGACGGATTTAGATGAACAAGCTTTAATTAATATTATAGGTGATTATGAGGGCTTAATCGTTCGAAGCCAAACTCAAGTTACCCAACAAGTGATTAAACACGCTAGTAGCTTGAAAGTGATTGCACGAGCTGGTGTTGGTGTGGACAATATTGATATTGATGCAGCAACACTACAAGGTATACTTGTAATTAATGCACCTGATGGAAATACCATCTCTGCAACAGAACATTCAGTAGCGATGATTTTAGCGATGGCTCGTAATATCCCTCAAGCACACGCATCTTTAAAAAATAAAGCGTGGAATCGTAAAGCATTCAAAGGGGTAGAACTGTATCAAAAAACATTAGGTGTCATTGGGGCTGGGCGAATTGGTATCGGTGTAGCACAACGCCTTCAAAGTTTCGGTATGAACGTATTAGCTTATGACCCCTACCTTACTGAAGATAAAGCGCAACAACTCGGTGTTAAACTTGCTACTATTGACGAAATCGCAAAGCAAGCTGACTTTGTAACTGTTCATACACCATTAACACCTAAAACAAAAGGTATCGTTAATGCGGAATTCTTTTCAAAAGCAAAGCCAACATTACAAATTATTAATGTTGCTCGAGGCGGCATTATTGATGAAGAAGCATTATTGCATGCACTGAATCACAACCAAATTGCGCGTGCAGCATTAGATGTCTTTGAACATGAACCACCTACCGATTCACCGCTATTAGAACATGAGAAAATTATTGTGACACCGCATTTAGGCGCATCAACAGTAGAAGCTCAAGAAAAAGTTGCAGTTTCAGTTTCAGAAGAAATAATAGATATTTTGGAAAAAGGAAACGTCACTCATGCAGTCAATGCACCAAAAATTAGTTTCAATGATATAGATGACATAACACAACAATGGATTGATATTGGTGAGTTATCTGGTGAATTAGCCATTCAATTGCTTGATGGTGCACCAAGAGAAATCAAAGTCACATTTAATGGTGATGTAGCCAAACAAGAAACAGATTTAATTACACGTTCAATTGTTAAGCGAATATTAGAACAAGATTTAGGTGACCGTGTCAATATCATTAATGCATTCGCACTATTAAATGAACAAGGTGTTACACGAAACGTAGAGAAACGAGCATCACAAGGTACTTTCAACAATTATATTCAAGTTCACTTAATTAGTGATTCAGAAGAAGTTAAAATTGGTGCCACTGTCATTGCTGGTTTCGGAGCACGCATTGTACGTATTAATAATTACTCAGTTGACTTTAAACCTAATGCTTATCAACTTGTTTCTTATCATGGTGATAAACCTGGCATCGTTGGTTTGACTGGCCAATTATTAGGTGAACATCATATAAATATTGCATCAATGTCATTAGGAAGAAATGAACAAGGTGGCCAAGCCATGATGGTATTATCTATTGACCAACCCGTCACAGAGGAAATCATTGAAGCATTATACCGCTTAGGTGGTTTTAATAAAATTTACGGTACTACGCTTTCAGTTAAATAATTTATCTTAAGTTAAGATTAAACATCTTGTGAATCCCATGATTATACCCCTTAATGATTGATTTCGTTATATCATTAAGGGGTTTTTAATATTTATAATTTACAATTTAAACACTTAAAATTTTAACTTTAGCATAAAATATCTTTAATTAAACCTATATGGTCGACGATATAATCCGCTTCATAATGTTCTAATTCCTCACGTGCGTCTTGCCCTTTCAACCCAGTTAATGTACCAATAAATGTGGCACCTATTTGCTTAGCACAAAATAAATCTGCCAATGAATCTCCAACAATCACTACATCTTCTTTATTTACTATGTGATTTTGTTCCGTAATGTACTGTTTATAATTTTCCTTTTTATTTCCATTTAACGTGGCAATATAACAAAACGGATTGGGCTTGCCAAGTGGTACAAAGTCAGGATAGTCATTTTCAGCTTGCATTACGTCACTTGCAGTCACAATATGTTGATCTGAAAAGAATGATTTAATTCCAAGTGATTCAAATGGTACTAACGTTTCAGTTCTAGGTCTACCTGTGGCAATAGCAAGATGATAGCCTTTCTCTTGTAACATGTTAAGTAATGATTGAATTTCTTCAACAGGTCTTAGCACAGTTTCGTGATAAATAAAGCCGTCTATGCCATTTAGCGTCGGTTGCTTTTGTTCGACTTGTTCAAATAAGTTAGATCCTAAGTATAACTCTTGGTATACGTCTCTCGTAAGATACCATAATGGTCCCTTGAGCTTGAAGAAACTCGCATCTTTAACACTTAACTGCTCCATCGCATAGCGTTCTAGTTCTGCATAAATATTATCTTTACCACTTTGACTTTGATTAATAAACGCAATAGGCAATTCATAATTAATTTGATACGCTTTGTCGATAAATGGTTGAATTTCGCGCATGTTTGTAGCAGAGATATGACTTTCGCTTAATATCTCTTCTCGTTCTTGTAATGAAAGTTGTTTCAACAGTTGTATAAAATGAATACTAAAAACGACAAATAACATATCCCAATTTGAATTTAACCCCATCGATTTTAACCGATTTAGAATGATATCATTTTTAAAAATATTGTTGCGTATTTTAGTAATACGCTGGTCATTTAATTCATTTAGTTTAAAAGATTTACCCATACCTAAAAATTGTTCACTTTTAAGTAGTGTTTCAATTGTTAGTGCTGACGTATCAAAGCAACGTTCTTCACTTAAGAATACACCATCTACATCAAATAGTATTGATTTCATAGCTTTTTCGCTCCATTATTTTTGAATATTCTGATACTTATAATCTTAACGTCTTCACACTTAATGTCAATATTGCTATTATAAAAAAACTGATGAATTATAGGTGCCTCCTAAAATTCATCAGTTAGTTGAACAACATATATTTATCAATATGCTTATATCTTATCAAATCACTAAGACATATTGTGTCTGTCGACGTACTTTTAAAATGATTCTCTTCAATTTATAGTTGTTTTTCTATTTCATCCGCAACTTGTTGTACGTGTGTGCCGATGATGACTTGTGCTGAATGTTGACCACTTTTTGTCACACCTACTGCGCCAGCATTTCTAATTTTTTGTTCATCAATTATAGAATTATCTTTTAATTCCATTCTTAATCTTGTAGCACAATTTGTTAGCGTAGTAATATTGTCACTACCACCTAACCCCTCAAGAATTTGACTTGCAGATTGATAATACTTACTTTTACTTGATGAAGTTTTTGTATCTTCATTTTCAGTTGTATTAGCTGTAGGATCCGCTAATAAATTATCGCCACGTCCAATTGTATTAAGATTAAATATTTTAATAACAAATCTAAAGATAAAGTAATATAGCGCGAAAAATACAATCCCTTGAACCAGAATCATTAACGGGTGGTTAGCTACAGGATTAATTAATGATAATGCATAATCTATTAAGCCTGCACTAAATGAAAAGCCTGCTGTCCAGTGGAATAATGCTGCGACAAATAATGATAAACCTGTTAATAACGCATGAATCACAAATAGTACTGGTGCAACAAACATAAACGCAAATTCAATCGGTTCTGTTACGCCGACCATAAATGCTGAAATAGCACTTGCTACAAACCAACCATACACTTGTTTCTTCTGACTTGATTCAGCAGTATGATACATTGCTAGCGCTGCAGCAGGCATACCAAACATCATAATTGGGAAAAATCCTGCTTGATATCGACCAGTGATACCTTTAATAGCATCTTGTCCAGTTTGGAATTTGCCGATATCATTAATACCTGCTGTATCAAACCAGAACACTGCATTTAATGCATGGTGAAGTCCAGTAGGAATTAATAGTCGGTTGAAGAAGCCGTATAAAAATGCCCCAAATGGTCCAAAACCAATTAGCCATTTACCAAAAGCTACAATTGCAGAGTAAATAAATGGCCAAGCAAATAGTAAAATCGCAATTAAAAATGTACAATAAAAAACAGTCATAATTGGAACTAAACGCTTACCACTAAAGAATGATAATGCTGTTGGTAATTCAACATCACTGAATTTGTTATAACAGTATGCTGCAATTAATCCTATAATAATACCTATAAATACATTTGAATTATCCATCTTACTAAATCCATCGTTGACAGCACTTACTTTGATGTTAAATAATGGTGCGATGAACTCTGGAGATAATACTTTTACAACCAGTGCATATCCTAATGCACCTGCTAATGCTACTGCACCATCGTTTTTCTTAGCCATGCCTATTGCTACACCAATTGCGAAGATAAGACCAAGTTGGCCCAATATAGCTGACCCTACAGTAGTGAAGAATAGTGATATTGTTGGTAATACATTTAATGCTTTAAGCAAATTACCGATACCAACAATAATTGCGCCTGCAGGTAATACAGCAACAGGCAACATTAAGGATCTACCTAATTTTTGAAAAAACTTAAACATTCCGTTCACTCCCAATACGTACGATATTCAATTATTTTATCGATAACTATACTATGTATACAGTTCCTTTATTAATTTACCATAAATGTAAGCGGTTTTGATGTGTCAATTTTAAATCATTTTATGAAAATTTATTATTATTAAATTATCAAAAATATTTCACTTTCTGATAATTTTAATTAAGTTTTATTAAAATAAAAAGGGAGCAGGACAGAATTCTTTTGAATTCGTCGTCCACTCCCAGC
>NZ_JAFENV010000015.1:0-21645 GCF_016892225.1 Staphylococcus sp. GDY8P47P
ACCCTTTCGGGCGGGGCCCCAGCAAAGAGATTGTCATCAAGAATTTCTACAAGCAAAGCACGCTGGGGTGGGACGACGAATTTAAAAAGAATTCTGTCCCACTCCCGCTTTTTCAACTTTAAAGAGGGAGGAATATCAATTTGAATAAATTTCAACTGAAAAAACGTCCTGTCGTCATTAGAAGAGAATTATTTGATCATTATAGTGAATTAGGACTAACTGAAAAAGATTTAATCATTTTAATTAAATTGATTTATGCCTCTGAATCATCAAATAAGCAACCATCCGTCGATGAATTAAAATTAGGGTCTAACATGGAGCCAAGGGAAATTACTAGTATTATTCAACATTTAATTCAAAAAGATTTGTTACAACTTCAAGTGAAAAAGGATGAAGAAGGTAAATTTACTGAATATATGGATTTGGATGGCTTTTTTGAGAAATTAAGTACTATTTTATCTCAGGAACAAACAAATCAAAAAACGAATCAAACGCAGCAAGATTTCAAAGATTTGTTTCAATACATTGAAACTTTGTTTGCTAGACCGATTTCTCCTTATGAAATCGAAACGCTTAATCAATGGATTGATGTAGACCAACATAATTTTGCTTTAATACGAGCTGCATTAGATGAAGCATATAGCCATGATAAGCTTAGCTTTAAATATGTTGACCGTATTTTATTGAACTGGAAAAAGAATAACGTAACAACGACTGAAGAATCTAAGAAAGTTAGAGAACAATTTAACAAACCAACTATGACACATACGGTTAAACATATACCAAAGTTTGATTGGTTAAATGGGGAGAAATTAGATGATAAGTAAAAAGAAAGCACTTGAAATGATAGATGTCATAGCTGAAATGTTTCCAGATGCAGAATGTGAACTTAAACATGATAATGCTTTTGAATTAACGATTGCGGTATTATTATCTGCACAGTGTACAGACAACTTAGTGAATAAGGTCACGCGTACACTTTTTCAGAAATATAAAACGCCTCAAGATTATTTAAACGTTGATATCGAAGAATTGCAAAATGACATACGTTCCATTGGTTTGTATCGTAATAAAGCTAAAAATATTCAAAAGCTATGTCAGTCACTTATCGACCAATTTAATGGTGACATTCCTAATACGCATAAAGCGCTAGAAAGTTTAGCGGGTGTTGGACGTAAAACAGCAAATGTTGTAATGAGCGTAGCATTTGACGAACCTTCATTAGCAGTTGATACACATGTTGAGCGTGTTTCTAAGCGACTTGGTATCAATAGATGGAAAGATAATGTTACCCAAGTGGAAGAGCGATTATGCAGTATTATTCCTAGAGAAAGATGGAGTAAAAGTCATCACCAACTTATTTTCTTTGGTCGTTATCATTGCTTAGCTAGAAAGCCTAAGTGTGACATTTGTCCTTTACTAGATGATTGTAGAGAAGGGCAAAAACGTATGAAAGCACAAACAAAATAATAATTTAGAAAGCTTGATTAAATGATTAATAAACAGGATTTTATAGAAATTGAAGAACAACTTGATGAATTTGCTAATCAGCGCAGATTAAACTCAAATGAAGCTAAAAAGGTTATTGATAAATATTTTGACTTAATCATTCAATTCTTTAAAGAGATAAATGAAATTGAGACGATTGATTTCAAATTATTAGATCAATATCCAGTGGTACCTATGAACTTCGAGGAACGCTATCAGTATATGTTAGCTAGAAAGTATCATTTTATGGGTTATAGTCAAATGAAGACGCTAAAAAGTGAGTTAATTAAAATGAATGCTTCGTATCAAATTAGAAGGAAGCGTTTGGACTAAAGTTAAGATAATAGCCGTTGAGATTGAGACGTTATTTTTAGATATAGGTCATAAAATAGGGTCATAATTTAATGATCTCAATTTCTTGCAATACGCTTTTATAAAGGCCCTTAAAATAAACGCGTCTCAGTTCTAGTCATTCTTGCGGCCGGGCCTCAACAAAAAGCATTTCATTAAGAAATTTTACAAGCAAAATAAGTTAGGCAAGCACTCCAACAATACTAATTATTATAAATAAACAAGCCAGTAAATGAATTTATCAAAACTCATTTACTGGCTATTTTACTAGGAATGATGTCCCAGTCTTTCATTTAAATATTTAACACTTCAAAAACACTATGAAGCTTTTTTAAAGTCGAAAATACTATTTAAATTAAAAATATTTGAAAGGGTACTTCCGAAACTATTTGAACTTTGTGTTGATGAATTGTTATTCGTATTTCCTGAATTAGTGTTACTACTATTGTTACTATTACTACTATTTGAACTGTTAGCGTTAGTTGATGTACTTGAGCCACTGCTTCCGTTTACTTCACGATTAGTCGTGTTGTTATCAGGATGACCACTAACTGATAAATTATCAGGACTAGAACCGTTAACTGAATCTGGTTTTTCAAAGTCACCATCATTACTAGAAGAAATATCTGACATCACATCTTCATATAAGAATTGTGGATATTCTTGTTCTGTGTGACCTAAGAATGAGTTAACGCCACCTTCTTTAATTTCACTGAAGCCCATCCAGATAGACATCGTGTATTTAGGTGTAAAGCCATTAATCCAAACGTCTTTCGCAGCGTTATCAGGTAGGTTATATTGTTGGTTAATTTCAGTACCATAAGTACTTGTACCAGTTTTAGCACCCATTGTAACGCCTGAAACGCCGTGTCCATATGCTGAACCATAGGCTTTAAATGTACCTGTGAGCATTTCAGCTAACATGTAAGCTGTGTAGTCTTCCATCGCTTTATGACTCGTATGATCAAACTCAATTGTATCATCGTCAGCTGTTACAACTTTCTGAATCGAATGCGCATTATTATAAGTACCACCATTAGCAATTGCTGCGAATGCAGATGCTAATTGAGTAGGTGAGAACTCAGAAGCGCCACCACCAAGTACTTCAGAAGGACCAATATCACTTTGATAATCTAATCCAACTTTTGATGCAAATTTCTTAACTGCATTGTCACCAGCTTGTGCATTCACTTGTTGCCAAGTTTTAAGTGCTGGGATATTGAAACTTTGTCTTAGTGCATCATACGCAGTTACAGTTCCATGACCATTTCCATCATAGTTTTGGAATGTACCGCCATCAATTGAATAACTAGATTCATCTTGAATTGCATGATTTGTAGCCCATTGCATATTTTCGATTGCTGGACCATAAGATAAGAATGGTTTCAATGATGAACCAGTTAAGTGTGCATCTGTTGCAGCATTATTATCTACAACGTCTTTGAAGTTACGTCCTCCAGAGATTGCAACTAGACCACCCGTTTTACTATCAAGAATTGCTGAACCAACTCGTTGGTCATCATTTTTGTAGTAATTACCATTATCTATACGATTTTGTAATGTTTGTTGAACATCTTTATCCATATTAGTGTAAATTTTGATTCCACTTTGAAGAACATCAGCCAAGTTTTTATCCTTGAATTCTTTGTTGTTCATTAATTCAGATTTAACAAAGTTTACATATGAATCGTATTCAGAATCAGAATCATCTGTGCCAATTTGACGTTCCTTAGCTGTACGATCTACTAAATTAGCTTTTAAGTTAATTTTCTTAGCATCATTATATTCTTTATCAGAAATTCTATTATGATAATGCATTAAGTATAGTACAGTGTTCTTACGATTTTCTGCCTGTTTAGGATTATCGTAAATGTTATAAAGGTTAGGCACCTGTGGTAAACCTGCTAAATATGCTTCTTCAGCAAGATTTAAATCTTTCAAATCTTTATCGAAGTAATATTTAGCTGCAGCTTTAACACCGTATACACCGTCTGAGTAATAAATTTTATTTAAGTACATTTCAAAAATTTCATCTTTACTGTACTCTTGCTCTAGACGATAAGATAGGTAAGCTTCTTGGGCTTTACGTCCGATAGATTTCTCTTCACTTAGAAATGCTCGCTTAACTACTTGTTGCGTTAAGGTAGATGCACCTTGTGAACCAAATCCACCAGTTAAGTTTTTACCAATAGCACCAAATAAACGTTTATAGTCAATTGCACCATGTTCATAGAATCGATTATCTTCAGTTGCTAGCACGGCATTTCTCATATTTTTAGGAACATCTTTTAATTCAACATGTTCTCGTCTTGCGCCATTATCTAATTTTTTAACCAAGTCACCATTTTTGTCGTAAATTTCTGCCGGTTTAGGATCTTGTAATTTAGATTCGGTAAATGCAGGTGCTTTCCATGCATAGTACGCAAATAATAAAATGCCTAGTAGAACTAAAACGATAAAGGCGATTAATAAAAAGCCAATAATCTTAATAATCGTTCTTTTCACATTCTTATTCTTTTTTGCTTTGGACTTCCCATTTTTACCATTTTTAGGTTGAGAAGATCCTTTATTTTCCGTCATACGCGGTCCTCACTTTCATCTAATATCAACTTATCAACTGCATTGAGGTAATTTAATCTTGGTTGATACTGATAAGGAATATAGTAACTATTTTTTCTTATTTCTTCAACTGTTATTGATTTTTTTATTTCATTTTTATATCTTTCCCAAAATTTTTGGAATTTGGAAAATGGCAATAGATATACTTCATCAAGTATTTTAAATCTTATAATTAAAAATACAATTCCTTTTTGAAGAAATGCTTTTTTCATATGTTCTACTTGATGATCATGAATGTTATTCAAAGGAAAAGAAGTTTTATTCTTAGTCTCCTTTGCTTCAAAATCAATATAATGACCATTATACACGCCATTATAATCCGTAGTTGAAGGTGTACGAAAGTAAGCTTCATTAATAACTGCTTTACTTCGTTTCGGATAATGAACATTAACGATTTGAACCGGTGTCGGCTTTTTATGTATAACCGCTTTGCCATGGTTTAAATAATAATCGTTAGAACGTTCAATATCTTTTTCAAGAGTCATACCACGGCCACCATATTCTATATTACTAGAATTCGATTTGCCATTTCTTCCGACCTTAGTCGTATTTCCCTTAAAAGGTTTGCCATTAGGGTAATTCATTAGATTCACCACACAAGTTTGAATACATTTAATAGTGGATATGTAACACTAATACCAACTAATCCTTAAGTGATTACGGATTGTAATTTCAAACTAGGATAGATAATAATGAAGCATAAACAAATAAGCACTTATACTCATGAGTGACTTCATTATTAATCTTCTTCATTTTAACGTTATTTATCTGGTAAAACAATATTTCAATGTATTTATCCTATTAATGAAGCTATCAATTAAATGACGGTCGGTTTAAATTATGATAAATTAAATTGGATATAAGGAGGGCGTCTTCATGGATACAAAAACAATAAATGACTTACTCAATGAACTACAAACAATTGAAGAACGCTTTAATAACGTGAAAGTTTCACAAAATGATTATGATTTTTACAATGTGGTTTATCCATACTCGCAAATGATAGATGCTAAATTAGAAAGCCTAATCAAATTAAAACCACAGATTATTCAACTAAGTTATATGAACGCCAACAAATTTGATTTACTTATCAAGTCTTATAAAGAATTATCTGTCGACTGCCATTTTCATAGAACGAGTAAAAAGTTGTTCACTGAAAAGGTAAAAGCAGTCAATTACGATTTAAAATATATTTATCAAACTATTGAAGGGTGATGTCGCACAAATGAAAACTGTGTATGTTACAGGATATAAATCATTTGAGTTAAATATATTTAAAGATGATGCACCTGAAGTCTATTATTTAAAAGCATTTCTCAAGCACAAATTAGTACAATATATTGATGAAGGCCTTGAATGGGTCCTCATACAAGGTCAACTTGGCATTGAATTATGGACTGCTGAGGTTGTTATCGATTTACGTTCTGATTATCCAGAATTGAAATTAGGCATTATAACACCGTTTTACGGACATACGTCGAAGTGGAATGAACAAAATCAAATGAAGTATAATAAGATTGCGCAAGAAGCTGATTTTATGGAAAGTGTTCATCATTCAGAATATGAGGGGCCGTATCAGTTCAAACAAACAGATCAATTTATGCTAGATCACTCTGATATGTCTTTACTTATATATGATGATGAGCAAGAAGGAAGCCCGAAATTCTTTAAAAGGATGTTAGTTGATTTTATAGATAAAACAAACTATACTTGTGATATTGTGGCATTTGATGAACTCACTGATTTTATAAATGACATGCAGTGGGAGCAAGATCAAAGTTTCGAATGAGGTGGAAAAAATGGCAGATGTTTCTTTAAAGCTTTCAGCAAAAGATATCTATGAAAAAGATTTCGAAAAAACTATGGCCCGTGGTTATCGTCGTGAGGAAGTAGATGCTTTCCTAGATGATATCATTACAGACTATCAAAAAATGGCTGATATGAATAATGAAGTTGTAAAATTGTCTGAAGAAAATAACAAACTAAAAAAAGAAGTTGAAGAATTAAGACTAAGAGTGGCAACATCAAGACCTTCTGACAATAAATCATTTTCTTCAAACAACGCTAATTCATCAAACAATAATGTTGATATTTTAAAACGAATTTCTAACTTAGAAAAAGCTGTATTTGGAAAGTAATGTAAGCGTCTTTAGATTTAATGAATGTAATAATAGATAACTATTGTGTAGCGTCATTTTCACTAAACAATAGTCAATCTACAAAAATATCTGTAATAGTATAGATAATTATGATATAATCGCAAAAGTGATATTTTGGGTAATCGCTATAGCAATATAGAGGAAAGTCCATGCTCACACAATCTGAGATGATTGTAGTGTTCGTGCTTGATGAAACAATAAATCAAGGCATTAATTTGACGGCAACGAAATAACCTAAGTCTAATGATACGGTTAAAGTAGTTTGAAAGTGCCACAGTGACGTAGCCTTCTTAGAAATAAGAAGGGTGGAACGCGGTAAACCCCTCGAGTGAGCAATCCAAATTTGGTAGGAGCACTTGTTTAGCGGAATTCAACGTATAAACGAGACGTCTTTATTCGAAATATAAAGATATGTAGACAGATGGTTACCACCGACGTACCAGTACAACTAGTGTACGATATGAGTACAACGGTACAGAACATGGCTTACAGAAATATCATGAACTAGTTTAGCTCTCCCATTGATTGGAGAGCTTTTATTTTTTTCTAATCATACATAAAATTTTAAATATTTGTTAACATAAAAATGTAATTATAAAAAAGGAGATCACGTCATGTTCCAATTATTAGCAGTTTGTCCTATGGGATTAGAGGCTGTTGTTGCCAAAGAAATTCAAGAACTCGGATATGAAACACAAGTTGAAAATGGGCGCATCTTTTTCGAAGGTGATGCTAAAGCGATTGTAAAATGTAATTTATGGTTGCGTACAGCTGATCGTATTAAAATCGTAGTGGGCCGCTTCAATGCCAAAACATTTGATGAACTTTTTGAGAAGACGAAATCATTACCTTGGGAAGACATTATTGATAAAGAAGGCCAATTTCCTGTTCAAGGTAGAAGTGTTAAATCTACACTTTATAGCGTGCCAGACTGCCAAGCAATCACAAAAAAAGCAATTGTGGAACGCTTAAAGAAAGCATACGATGAAAAAGGTTGGTTAAACGAAAGTGGCGCGAAATATCCTGTTGAAGTAGCTATTTTAAAAGATAACGTCTTACTAACCATTGATACATCAGGCTCTGGTTTGAATCGACGTGGCTACCGAATTGCTCAAGGGGAAGCACCTATTAAAGAAACACTTGCTGCAAGTTTAGTTCGATTAGCAAATTGGAAAGGAGATACACCTTTCATTGATCCATTCTGTGGTTCAGGTACCATTGCGATAGAAGCCTGTTTAATTGCGCAAAATATCGCACCTGGATTCAATCGTGATTTCGTTTCTGAAGAATGGAATATTATGCCACCTAATATATATGATGAAATGAGAGACGAAGCTGATCAGCAAGCAGATTATGATAAAGATATTCAAGTATTTGCATCCGATATAGATCCTGAAATGGTTGAAATTGCTAAACGTAATGCTGAAGAAGTCGGCTTAGCAGATATTATTCAATTTAGTGTGAAAGATGTTAATACATTAACAATTGATACGGATAGCCCTGTTGCTTTAGTTGGGAACCCTCCGTATGGCGAACGTATTGGGGATAGAGAAGAAGTTGAAGAAATGTATCGCTATATTGGTAAGTTGATGAATCAACATGCACATCTATCAACCTACATTCTTACTAGCAACAAAGAATTCGAATTCTTAGTTAATCGAAAAGCGACTAAGAGAAGAAAATTATTCAATGGTTATATTGAATGTACGTATTATCAATATTGGGGTAAAAAACCAACTACTATATAATTTTTATTAAATTTGTAAATTTTTCTTGCTGTATCTAATAATATTTAATTAATTTAATCAATTCATTAGCGCTCTTATTATTACTGATGTAAAGTGATAGTAAGAGTGTTAAATTTAGATACAACTACATATATTTTAAACATCATAGTTAGGAGAGAAATCATATGCAAACAGTTTTAATTATTGGCGCAAACGGTAAGGTCTCTATCGAGGCTACTAAAATATTTTTAGAGGATTCAAACTTTAATGTTGATTTATTTTTAAGAAATGCACATCGAATTCCAGATTATGCATCAAATCGAGTGACAGTATATGAAGGCGATGCAAAAAATGCGGAAGATTTAGAACAAGCATTAGATAAAGTTGATGTTGTCTTTGCGAGCCTATCTGGTTCATTAGATGTTGAAGCACAAGCGATTGTAGATGCAATGTCTAAAAAAGATGTAAAACGTCTAATCTTTGTAGCTGCCCCTGGGATTTATGATGAATTACCACCTAAATTTAATGCATTTAATAAATCTCAATTTGGAGAAAAATTAACTAAATATCGTAAAGCAGCAGACATTATTGAAGCGTCAACACTAGATTATACAATTATACGTCCTGCTTGGCTTACATTTAAGAATGAAACAGATTACGAAGTTACTTCAAAAGATGCTCAATTTAAAGGAACAGAAGTTTCACGTCGAAGTGTTGCAAGTTTAGCTGTCCGCATTGCTAAAAACCCAGAACTGTACTCAAAAGAAAATATTGGTGTTAATAAACCAAACACTGATGGGGATAAACCTGCTTGGTTTAATTAACAATTCTTTATATTTGTTTCAAACAAGTGTTGTGATAAAATTTAATAAATAGGTAGCTTGGCAGAATTGATATTGTAATGCCGTTCATTCTATTCTATAGAATACTACCACTGTTAAAATAGCCTGTTACATTTAGTATGTCTCAGGCTCTTACTTTTTTTATTAGAATGTTTGAAATAAAGGGGACTTAGCATGGCTAATAATGAACAACTGGATATTTTATATAAATTAAAAAAAGAAGTTGAAAAATCTAAAAACTCAACTTTAGTACATACCATTAATCAAGTCATTAAAAAAGTATATTTAAATCAATATACTGCTTCTTTTGTAGGGCACTTTTCAGCGGGTAAATCAACTTTAATCAACTTATTATTAGAACAAGATATTCTTCCAAGTTCACCAGTACCAACAACAAGTAATACTGCAATTGTATCTGTTTCAGATAAACAAGGTATTATAGCTAATTTAGAAAATCAACAATATTCTAAATTAAAAACTTATGATGAAGTTAAAAAAATGAACCGTTTAAATGTAGATGTAGAATCTGTTGAGATTAATTTTCCATCTGCAAAATTTAAAAATGGCTTTACTTTGCAAGATACACCTGGCGTAGATTCAAACGTTGCTACACATCAATCCACTACTGAACAATTCATGTACACAAGTAATATTCTATTCTATACAGTAGATTATAATCATGTACAATCAGCGTTAAATTTTCAATTTATTAAACGAATGAATGATGTAGGGATTCCTGTCATCTTTATCATTAATCAAATTGATAAACATAATGAAGATGAAATTACATTTGGAACTTTTAAAGAGAGAGTCAATAAGTCAATTGAGGATTGGGAGATTAATCTAACAGATATCTTTTATGTGTCTAAATTCGATCACCCTGAAAATGAACTATCACGTCTCTCTCAGTATTTAGTAGAGAAAGATAATAACAGAGAAGCTATTGAAGAATATGTCAATCGTACAGTGAAATTCATTACAGAAGCACAATTAGGATATATTCAAAATGAGCTACAAGATATATTGGAACAACTTAACATTAATGAAGATGAATTTGAACAAGCTTATGCCAAGTTTCAACAAAATCAAGCTGTTAGCGAAGAAGCTAGACTATTGAATAATCCTGATCAATTATTAAGCTTTTTAAAACAAAAGCGTAAAGATGTATTAGATAATGCATATATAATGACGCATGACATGCGTGAAGAAATTAGACAATACCTTGAAAGTATGAGCGATGATTTTAAAGTTGGAGGCTTCTTAAACAAAAAGAAGAAAAAGCAAGAAGAACAAGAAGCGCGCCTACAAAATGTTGTAACTAAATTACAAGATAAGATGAATCAACAAATTCGACAACCTCTAAGAGAAGATATGTCGTTCTTAACTCGCTTTATTAATAATTCCGAGGTGAATCATGACATTCTAAATCAGCATTATGATATTGATTCAAGTTTAATCTCAAATTTATATCAACCTCAAACGAGTATAAGTAATACGTATGTACTTACTTTCAGTGATGACGTGCTAAAAGCAATCAGAAATGATGTAGAAAAACAATCTAATCCATTGTTTGATAAAGCAATTAAGTATACACAAGCGCAAGATCTAACTGAGGAGACGACTGATGACTTACAAATCTACGAGCATTATCTAGAGTTACAAAATTTAAAATCATCTCTAACTACTAAGAATTATTTACATTATTATATCCATATGGAAGATTCTTTAGATAAATTAATAGGTAGAACTGAGGCAAATTATGTTCTCGAGGATACCGAACAGGTTATCACAAACGATGAGGACGCATCAAATCATCATTCGAATGTTAATCACATTAATGAAGTTAATATTCAAGCAGCATTGGATATTATTAATCCTGTACCTTTATTTGAAAGAACGAAAAAAGATATTAAAGATACATTAGAGCGATTAGACAATAAGTTAGTTAAAATTGGTATGTTCGGCACATTCAGCGCAGGTAAAAGTAGTTTAATTAACGCTTTATTAGGTGGACAATATTTAGTAAGTTCACCAAATCCAACTACAGCAGCGACGACTGAATTATCATATGGAGAGAATAGTCAGATTACACTTAAAACTGAAGAACAATTATTAAACGAACTTAATCAACTAATTGAATATCACGATGTTTCTTTTGAAACACTTGACTCATTTATCTATTCTGATATTCAACGTTTAAAGCGTAAATTAGAAAAGAACCAACTTGCCTTTGTAAGCGCAGTTCAAAAACATTATTCGATGTATAAAGATATGTTAGCAGAAGGTACCAAACATGTGATTTCTCGAGAAGAAATTAAGAAATGGAGTGCCCAAGATGAATTCGCTACATTTGTTAAGACTGTCCATATCAATTTACCGATAGAATGGCTTAAAGGTAAAATCATTGTTGATTCTCTAGGTCTACATTCTAATAATCAACGACATACAAATGAAACTGAACAAATTTTGACTTCATCTGACTTAATTTTATATGTGAGTTATTTTAATCATTCCTTTACTGATAACGATAAGCATTTTATTGAACATATGAAAGAAATGAATCAACTTAATGAAAATCAAGCATTTAAAATGGTCATCAACGCGGTAGACTTAGCAGAAAGCTCTGATGATTTAAACGCTGTGAAACATTATGTTAAAGATGCGCTCACTCAAGTCAACCTAAAATCGGATATCTTTGGCGTTTCAAGTAGACTAGCACTGAAACAAAGCGATGAAGGCATTGATCAATTGCGACAAAGTATTGATCAATTTGTAGAAATAGATTCAAATCGTATATTAGAACAACAAATGGTTAAGCAGCTTGAACAAATCAATCTTTCTTTTGAAGAAATGATTCATGACTATCAAACAAACCAATCTCATATTGAGCAACGTCAACAGCAATTAAAGCAATATCAAAATAAGCAAAGATTATCAAATCAATTGTTAATGACTACGGAACAACATACTAATAATGAGGTTGAAGATCAGATTTATCATTTAAATGGAAGATTAAAGTTACAATTATTAGATGATGTTAAACGTGTTTATAATAGTCAAATGACTCAAAATAGTGATTTTAATGATGAAAAGAAAATTTCTTCTAAAACATTTTTAGACCAAATTCACCAACGCCTGTATTTGGAACAAAGTCTATTAGTTGAGCGTATAAAAAAATATTATAATCATCAACTTAGCGATCAAGTCGCACCAATACTACAAAAATTAAACCAATTGCATGTGTTTATTAATCCTGAGTTTAATGTCACGCCTGAATTTACTGAAAAAGCATTTTTACGTATAGATTTAAACGATATGCTTGCTGCATTACCTAAACAATTAACTAAACGAAGAATTCTTAATCCTAATACTCAAAGAGCATTGCAAGAACAAATTAGTATAAGCACACTTGAATTATTACAAAATCAAATGAGTGAATTCAGACAAGCATTAATTCAATTTGTTGCCTCAATGAATGAAGAGGCAGAAGATAAATTTGCGCAACTTGAAGGTGCGATTCAAAGCCAAATTGATGAATTAGTATCATTTAATTTGGACAATACTTTAATTGAACAATTACAAACAGCGCATCAAAAATTAAATGCACTATTAAAATAGAAAGAAGGCACAATCTATGGAAAATCGTGTCCTATTAGTGGATGGAATGGCTTTACTTTTTAGACATTTCTATGCAACTAGTTTACACAAACAATTTATGTATAATTCAAAAGGGGTACCAACCAATGGTATCCAAGGATTTGTCAGACATATTTTTACAGCAATTAATGAGATTAAACCTAGCCATGTTGCAGTTTGCTGGGATATGGGACAATCAACATTTAGAAATGAGATGTATAGCGCTTATAAGCAAAACCGTCCAGCGCCTCCAGAAGAACTCATACCTCAATTTGATTATGTCAAAGACATTTCAGATCAATTTGGTTTCATTAATGTAGGTATGACAAATTATGAAGCTGATGATGTTATAGGTACGCTTGCAAAATCTTTTTCAAAAAATAATGAAGTTCACATCATCACTGGAGACAAAGACATCTTACAATGCATCAATGAAAAAGTAGAAGTGTGGCTAATTAAAAAAGGATTTAACATATATAATCGCTATACTTTAACACGTTTCAATGATGAATATCAGTTAAATCCGCAACAACTGATTGATATTAAAGCATTTATGGGTGATAGTGCAGACGGATATCCCGGTGTAAAAGGGATAGGCGAGAAAACAGCTCTCAAATTAATTCAAACCTATGGAAGTGTCGAAAATGTGCTTTCTAATATTGATAAATTAACACCTGCACAACGCAAGAAAATTGAAAGTGATAAAGATAACTTAACTTTATCCAAACGCCTAGCCGAAATATATACTGAAGTACCACTTAATAGTATAGAAATATATAAAGATATGGCTTACGCACATTCAATTAATCACATACTTTCAATTTGTAATGAACATGAACTATATGTATCAGGTAAATATATTTCATCGAAGTTATAACGGACGCAATGAGTCTGGAACATATATAAAATAATGATGTATTTTGGAAATTTGCAGTAGTTGACTGAACTGAGAAGGCGTTTAAATCGAGCTTTTCTCAGTTCTAGGCATCCTTGCGGGCGGGGGCCCCAACAAAGAGAATTCCACTAAGAAATTCTACTAGCAAAGCAAGTTGGGAGTCGGGGTCCCAGCAAAGTGCATTTTACTAATACATTTTATAAACAAAGCAAGATAGGAGTGGATGACGAATTTAAACAGAATTCTGTCCCACTCTTTATTTTTTATTAATTTTAAATGCCGCTCAATTCATAAATTAATTTATTTTATTGATAAAAATTCTAATTCACAGTGAATTGAATTAGTGCTACAATTAAAGAGAACAACAATTGAATTGTTCATTTCATAATGATAATTGAAATTTAATACCCGAGAGGAGTTGTAAAACTTTTGTCGAGTAATTTTTTTGTGTTAAAGTGACACTTAAAATTTTGACAATAATAACGGTAACTTAATTATCAACCTTTTTGATATTGAGCTATGTGTTATCGGAATTACTTTTCAATCATGCTCATAACATCAACATCAAGAATATACAACATAGAATAGGAGAGACGCGCATCAATGAATCATCGAGATAAATTGCAGAAATTCAGTATCCGAAAGTATGCAGTGGGAACATTCTCAACTTTAATTGCCACGCTCGTATTTCTAGGGACGCATACGGATCAAGCGCATGCAAGTGAGAATGCTAATGCTACCGTAGAAAAAGCTAAGACAAATACTGATACACAAGCAACCCGAGACATAAATAGTTCTCAAAATGATGCAATAACAATTCAAAATGATCAAACTTCTGATCAAGCTGCAGAAATCAATAAGCAGTCAAAACAAGATGACAAGATAACGACAGAAAAAAATACTTTAGAAACTCAAACAAGCAAAAAAGAAATTACTAATTCGACATCTTCACCAATTAAAGAAAAGATAGAGGAATCTCCGACAGTCGTTAAAGATGAAAAAAATAAAGTGCTGGAGAAAAAATCTTCATTAAACGTTGAGAAAGAATCATCGAATCAAAGTAAACAATCAGTTGAATACTCTAACTCAAAATCATCTAAACAATTAGCAGACAATCCGGACATGCTTAAAGCATCTAAGGTGGATAACGTACAGAAGAGTGATAGTAAAAACGTATCTAAATTGACTAACCTGACAAATGAAATTCAAAGTAAATTGCCAGAAGTTGAAACTTTAGAACCTTCAAATCCTCATATTGAAGAAGCTAAAAAGTTAATAGTTGAAAGTCATCATATTATTCAATCTAGCGATGTATCACAACAATCACTTTTAGATTTAGCTAAGAGATTAGAGCGAACTCGCAATTCATTAGCCAATGTGATTACTCGATCACATTCAGGTAAACGTGATCCAAGAAATGGCCAACAAATCGATAAAGGAACGAACTTTAGATTTACTACATTGAATAGCCGTTGGAATGCTGGAAGAAACGTTATTGTATATCAACGAAACTATGCTTCTTTACCTGATGGTAGAGCGCTTGGTACTGGTCAACAAAGAAACGGTGTGGAAAGTATTACTTCTAGAAAGACCGTAATGCGTGCTTATTATAAAAATGAAGGTAATTCAAAATACTTAGTTTATGATGTATTCTTCAATAATGACGGCGTTAACTTTATATCACCTGGGTCACAACAACGTTTAGGGATGGCCTTACTATTACCATATAAAGTAATGAAATTGAACTCAGATGGTTCATTTGCGAGCGATTCAGTTAGAAATCTATCTTACGCAGCTTATGAAAAAAGAAGTGGTAGAAATAGTCTATTAAGTGAATCACCTAGCGATTTTATTATCGATCCAGATAATAGTACACAAATGATTGATATGTTAAGAAGTAATCAACGCGATTTTGGTCATACAACATTTTATCTTAGTTTCGGTGTTCGTCCAGGCAGAAGCTTTAATAGTGATGCAAACGAATATTTCCATTCAAATAGAAATAATCCTGACTTGAGAAGAGCAGTTGAAGATCAACGAGGCATTTACAGTGGATGGAACTATGGTATTGGTATTCAAGTAGATCCTAACCATCCAGAAGGCGCAAATCGTGCGTATCATATGCATCTTGAAGTTAAATTAAGAGATAATGTTACAAATGCCGAGCTAGAAAATGCTTGGTCATATGCTAATACAGCTGCTATGGGTGGTGTAAGTAAATCTGCTTATACAGTTTTATCAGGTCGTATATTACCTGAAGATAGTGCACTGCCATCTATCGAGAACCAACCACCAGTGAAACCAACAATTAACTCTGATTTAGTAGGTAAAGCAACAACGACAACAGTTATTGATGTATCTACTGATCCGAATACTAAAGTAGAAATTTTCGATAAAAACGGTAATAAAATTGGTACAGGTACGACAGGTTCTAATGGACATGCTTACATTACGCCAACTAGTCCTATACCTGAAGGTAATGTCACTGCAAAAGCATATAATCACAGTGATGAATCAAAAGTTTCAACATCTGATCCTAAATTTGCAACTGACACAACACCACCTACAACACCTGTAATTAACACACGACTAGTTTACAAAGCTGGTACATTAACACCGATTGATGTTTCTACTGATCCAAATACGCATGTTGCATTAATAGATAAAAATGGCCGTATTTTTGGTGCTGGTACAACAGATAGTAGTGGTCACGTAGTAATTACTCCAGATCGTGTTATCCCAGAAGGTAATGTTACTGCGAAAGCAACTGATAATGCTTTACATCCAAATAGTTCGGTTTCAATACCTGTTCAAGCGACAACGCTTATTCCTGTAATGAAACCAGTAATTAATACAAATGTTGCGGGTAAAGCTTTCTCTACACCAGTTATCGACATTACATCTACTCCAAATACGCGAGTTGAACTATTAGATAAAAATAATAATGTCATTGGACGTGGTATTACAGGCTCTAACGGACATGTTAATATTACCCTTGATCATTATCTTTTCGAGGGTAATATCACTGCGAAAGCATATGATCAAACTGATGAAACTAATAATGCAACATCTGATCCTAGACATGTTACCGATACAACACCACCTAGAAAACCAGTAATTAATACAAATTTAGTTAATAAAGTAGGTACAAGAACGCCTATTGATGTTTCTACGGATGTATTGACTAGAGTAGAAATCTTTGATGAAAATGGTAAAAGTTATGGTGTAGTTCTTACTGGAATGGACGGTCACGGTATAATTACGCCAAGAGAGCCACTACCTTTAGGAAAAATCTATGCACGTGCTACAGATGGTGCAGAAACACCAAACTCAATCGATTCTGATCATGTACCAGTAACAGATACCATTCCACCAACTGTTCCAACTGTAGATACAGATTTAACAGGAAAAGCAACAACTTTAACGCCAATTACCGTTACAACGGATCCGAATACGAGAGTTGATTTAATCGACAAAAATGGGCGTGTTATAGGTACTGGTACAACTGACGGAAATGGGCATGTAATTATCACTCCTACAACTCCTATTGTAGAGGGTAATGTCATTGCGAAAGCTTATGACCCAGCTAACAATGTTTCAACGTCTGCACCTAGAAAAGCGACGGATACGACGCCACCAACTAAACCTAGAGTTACTTCACCTTTAGGAGGAAAAGCAGGTACGACTGACCCTGTTACAGTTACAACAGATCCGAATACGAATGTTCAATTATTAGATAAAAATGGGCAAATCATAGGAACTGGAACTACGGATAGTTCAGGTCGTGTCAATATTACACCGACAAGACCTATTCCTGAAGGTAATGTTACAGCTAAAGCAATTGATAATGCGGAACATCCGAATAGTTCTATGTCTGATCCAGTCAAAGCAACAGATACGACGCCACCAACTAAACCTAGAGTTACTACACCTTTAGGTGGAAAGGCGACTACTTTAACACCGATTGAAGTAATTACGGATCCAAATACAAACGTACAACTTTTAGACAAAGACGGTAATGTCATTGGTTCGGGTACGACTGGTACTAATGGACGTGTTACAATCACGCCAACTCGCCCTATCCCGGAAGGTAATGTCACTGCCAAGGCTATAGATAATGCAGAACATCCAAATAGTTCTACGTCTGATCCAGTCAAAGCGACGGATACGACGCCTCCAACTAAACCTAGAGTTACTACACCTTTAGGTGGAAAGGCGACTACTTTAACACCGATTGAAGTTATTACGGATCCAAATACAAACGTACAACTTTTAGACAAAGATGGTAATGTCATTGGAACTGGAACTACGGCAGCGAATGGTCATGTTACAATCACACCAATTCGTCCTATTCCGGAAGGTAATGTCACTGCCAAGGCAACAGATAATGCAGAACATCCGAATAGTTCTATGTCTGATCCAGTCAAAGCAACAGATACGACGCCACCTAGGGAACCAGTTGTTACGAATGATTTAACTGGTAAAGCAACGACTAAAACGCCAATTACAGTAACGACAGACCCGAATACACGTGTTGAGTTACTTGATAAAGATAATCATGTCATTGGTTCGGGTACGACAGATAGCACTGGTCGAGTTACAATTACACCAACGGTGCCTATCCCTGAAGGTAATGTACGTGCTAAAGCGACTGATAATGCAGAACATCCGAACAGTTCTACTTTCTCAACCGAAGAAAGCGACTGATACAACGCCTCCAGGTAGTCCAATCGTTAATACTGACTTAACTGGTAAGGCGACTACTCGAACCACCTGTTGATGTGTCTTCTGATCCAAATACTCGTATTGAGTTATTAGATAAAGATAATCACGTAATTGGAACAGGGACTACTGGTGCTAATGGTCATGTCATCATTACGCCAACTCAACCTATACCGGAAGGTAATGTAACTGCGAAAGCTTATGATAATGCGGAACATCCAAATGTCTCAACTTCTGCACCTAAGAAAGCAACAGATACTACACCTCCGACGGAACCAATTGTGACAAACGATTTAACTGGTAAAGCAACAACTCAAACACCAATTACAGTAACGACTGATCCAAATACGCATGTTGATTTACTTGATAAAGATAATCATGTAATTGGTTCAGGGACGACAGATAGTAATGGTCGAGTTACAATTACACCAACGGTGCCTATCCCTGAAGGTAATGTACGTGCTAAAGCGACTGATAATGCAGAACATCCAAATAGTTCTATGTCACAACCGAAAAAAGCGACTGACACAACTCCGCCAGGTAACCCAATCGTTAATACTGACTTAACTGGTAAGGCGACTACTCGAACACCTGTTGATGTGTCTTCTGATCCGAATACTCGTATTGAGTTATTAGATAAAGATAATCACGTAATTGGAACAGGGACTACAGGTGCTAATGGTCATGTCATCATTACGCCAACTCAACCTATACCGGAAGGTAATGTAACTGCGAAAGCTTACGATAATGCGGAACATCCAAATGTCTCAACTTCTGCACCTAAGAAAGCAACAGATACTACACCTCCGACGGAACCAGTTGTGACAAACGATTTAACTGGTAAAGCAACGACTAAAACACCAATTACGGTTACGACAGACCCGAATACACGTGTTGAGTTACTTGATAAAGATAACAACGTGATTGGTTCGGGTACGACAGATAGTACGGGTCGAGTTACGATTACACCAACGGTGCCTATCCCTGAAGGTAATGTACGTGCTAAAGCGACTGATAATGCAGAACATCCAAATAGTTCTACTTCTCAACCGAAAAAAGCGACTGACACGACTGCGCCAACGGCGCCTGTGGTTACTAGCGATTTAACTGGTAAAGCGACAACTACTGATCCTGTTGAAGTTACTACAGATCCGAATACGAAAGTAGAATTATTGGATAAAGACGGTAATGTTATCGGTTCAGGTACGACAGATAATACAGGTCATGTCACGATTACACCGACGAAACCTATTCCTGAAGGTAATGTTACTGCAAAAGCTTACGACAATGCAGAACATCCGAATAGTTCTACGTCTCAACCGAAAAAAGCGACTGATAATGCAGAACATCCAAATAGTTCTACATCACAACCGAAAAAAGCGACTGACACAACACCTCCAGGTAGCCCAATCGTTAATACTGATTTAACTGGTAAAGCGACAACTACTGATCTTGTTGAAGTTACTACAGATCCGAATACGAAAGTGGAGTTACTAGATAAAGATGGTAATGTTATTGGCTCTGGTACCACAGATAATACAGGTCATGTCACGATTACACCGACGAAACCTATTCCTGAAGGTAATGTTACTGCAAAAGCTTACGACAATGCAGAACATCCAAATAGTTCTACTTCTCAACCGAAAAAAGCGACTGACACGACTGCGCCAACAGCACCTATAGTTACAAGTGATTTAACTGGTAAAGCGACAACTACTGATCCTGTTGAAGTTACTACAGATCCAAATACGAAAGTAGAATTATTGGATAAAGATGGTAATGTTATTGGCTCTGGTATCACAGATAATACAGGTCATGTCACGATTACACCGACGAAGCCTATTCCTGAAGGTAATGTTACTGCGAAAGCTTATGACAATGCAGAACATCCGAATAGTTCTACGTCTCAACCGAAAAAAGCGACTGACACAACTCCGCCAACGGCGCCTGTAGTTACTAGCGATTTAACTGGTAAAGCGACAACTACTGATCCTGTTGAAGTTACTACAGATCCAAATACGAAAGTAGAATTATTGGATAAAGACGGTAATGTTATTGGCTCTGGTACCACAGATAGTACGGGGCATGTCACTATCACACCGACGAAACCTATCCCTGAAGGTAACGTCACTGCGAAGGCGACTGATAATGCAGAACATCCGAATAGTTCTACGTCTCAACCGAAAAAAGCAACTGACGTAACACCTCCGGTGAAACCTTCTGTTGTTGGAACTCTAGATGGCAAAGCAGGTACGAAAGATCCTGTTGAAGTTGTGACCGATCCGAATACTAAAGTGGAATTACTGGATAAAGATGGTAATGTTATTGGCTCTGGTACCACAGATAGTACGGGGCATGCGATAATTACACCAACGGTGCCTATTCCTGAAGGTAATGTCACTGTAAAAGCAACGGATAACGCGGAACATCCGAATAGTTCTACGTCTGATCCTGTTAAAGCAACTGACACAACTCCACCAACGGCGCCTGTGGTTACTAGCGATTTAACTGGTAAAGCGACAACTATTGATCCTGTTGAAGTTACTACAGATCCGAATACAAAAGTGGAATTATTGGATAAAGATGGTAATGTTATTGGTTCGAGTACGACAGATAATACGGGGCATGTCACAATTACACCGACAAAACCTATTCCTGAAGGTAATGTCTCTGCGAAAGATTATGACAATGCAGAACATCCAAATGTCTCAACTTCTGCACCTAAGAAAGCGACAGATACAACACCTCCGACGGAACCTATTGTGACGAATGATTTAACTGGTAAAGCAACGACTCAAACACCAATTACCGTAACGACTGATCCGTATACACGTGTTGAGTTACTTGATAAAGATAACAATGTGATTGGTTCCGGTACTACAGATGATACGGGACATGTCACAATTACACCGACAAAACCTATTCCTGAAGGTAACGTCACTGCCAAGGCGACTGATAATGCGGAACATCCGAATAGTTCTATGTCTCAACCGAAAAAAGCGACTGACACAACTCCGCCAACGGCGCCTGTGGTTACTAGCGATTTAACTGGTAAAGCGACAACTACTGATCCTGTTGAAGTTACTACAGATCCAAATACGAAAGTGGAATTATTAGATAAAGACGGTAATGTTATCGGTTCAGGTACGACAGATAATACAGGTCATGTCACAATTACACCGACAAAACCTATTCCTGAGGGTAAT
>NZ_JAFENV010000016.1:0-55522 GCF_016892225.1 Staphylococcus sp. GDY8P47P
GAATTATGTCCCAGCCTCTTTAATCTTAATTAAACTTCGCATCACTTATGATAACTCTCTGATTATCACACCCAAATTTAACTAAAAACCGCATCATCTACCGATAAGCAGAAGCGTACCACAAATAAAACTAAAAAATAGGTTGCGTAGTATATATTACGAAATAATTCTTTAGATAAAGGAGAAATTGTTAATGACTATGTTTCGTGAGGCATTAATATGGCTAGTACTTCTAGTATTTAATTTAATAAACACGTTCTTAGTGATTATAGGGAAAACACAATTATTTAAAGTTCCACTATGGAGTACGTGGCTATTATGGGGAATTATTACGATCATTATAATAGGTATTTTATTCTATAGAAAATATCTACAAAAAACGAATTCTCTAACTAATATAAATTACGATAATAATGAAAAGTTTAAAGACGGGGAGTTCTTTGTGCAAAACCCTTTATACATCATTGAGAATCAAAGTAATGTTATATACGGAAATGAAACAATGACTTATAAACCTGTTTTCAATAACACGCTACATAAACTAATGAGTATTTTTGGTGTTCAAACAAAATATAGTCTGCATATGACTTCTCATAATAATAATGTGAAAGTAATTCGGAAGAATGTTGTTGCTAATAGACACCAATATACGATCCATTTGAATAGTGAAGAAGTAGGCACACTCGAAATGAAAAAATTCTTCAAAAGCGGAGGAAAGCAACAGATTGCCTATATATTTAATTATAAATCTGAGGTATTTGATGTAAGTAACCCATTTTTTAGTAATGAAACTACAATCACATCGGAAAGTGAAACATTACTAACTGCAAAGCGCAGTTTTTTAGATATTTCAAAAAGTAAACGTACAAAAAAACGAGGAGAAAAGCACGATATAAAAATTCACAGTACTAGAGTTAAGAAAGAAATATTAATAGCAATATATTTACAATGCATTATAAATAAGCAAACACAGTAAATTGAATATAGTTGTGGTGTAAATTGAAAAGAATAATTATTTATTTATGCTTATCTAGTGATTAGCGAATAAAGATTTTAGTACAAATATATCCTATTAGCATAACTACTAAAAATGATAACAATGGTAAACAAACAAACCATATTGACATAAATATTACTCCCTATCCTAAATATATTTTTATATGAAAATTAGATATATGAATAAAAGTGATAAATAACCGTAACTACATTCTAACAAAAATAGTCAAGGATATAATAGTTTGTCGCTAATATATCAAAATTTATATGCAGATTTTAAAGGTAAGTTAAGCATCAAAAAGTGGTTACTCATATGAATTGTATAATCAGCTAGAATTCATGATGTATATATTTAAGTAAAGATAACAATTGGATGAATGGCAATTAGAATTTACAAATCAATTACAAGACTTTTGGCTTTTTATCCTTAGCGTCAATAAATGATTGTGTTTCTTTAAGATGATTTGGATTTTCACTATATAACCGGTTTTATGAAAGATAAAAAATTATAAGTGCTTAATCATCTATTTCTCTCTTTTTCCTTATTAAGTTTTGATATTCCTTTTCTAATTCTTCTGAGGGGTCGACACTTAACCGACTGAGTACTTCGGTAATTTTCATATCGATTAGAAGTTTGTCATTTTCTATTGTATCTTCAGCTGTTTTTCGTTTTTCTTTTAATTCATCATACGTTCCTTCAAATAGACTTATTTCTTTATTATGAATTGTAATGATTCGAGTAGCTATTTTATCTATAAATTTACGATCATGTGAAACAAAAATAACACTGCCTTCATACGCTTCTAATAAAGATTCAAATGCTTCAATAGCATTCGTATCTAGAAAGTTTGTTGGTTCATCTAGCACGAGTACATTAACATCACTTAAAAATACTTTAGTTAAAGCCAACTTTACACGTTCTCCACCACTTAAGACATTTGCAGATTTATGAACATCATCTTTGAAAAAATGCATTCTGGCTAAAACAGTTCGAATTAATGTTTCATTTTGACTAGAAGAAGATTGAACATTTTCTAAAATGGTTTTATCTAATTCTAATATGTCTAGATTTTGACTGAAGTAACCTATTTTTACAGATGAAGAAATAGTGACTCCTGATTGATTTTCAACAATTTTTTTAAGAAGCGTCGTTTTACCTACACCGTTAGAACCGGTAATTGCAAGCTTATCACCACCATAAATATTGAAACTAGTTGAATTCCACAGTAGACGATCTTTAATTGCACCCGAAAGATTTTCAATACGAAAAATAGTTCTATGTTTAAATGTATTCGAGTTTAATATATCCATTTTAATAGTGGGGAGTTCTATAGTCTTCTCTACCATATTTAGTTTATCGAGTCTAGTTTCTAAAGACTTTACTGTTTTTCTTAACTTCTTTTGTTTATTCGAGTAATACGTCTTTGCTCCTTTTATTCTTGCTTCAGATGAAGATAAGTGCTGAGGCTTTTTTGTAGCCTGTTGAGCTTTCATTTCTTTTAGTTTTATAGCTTCTTCTAATTGCTTTTTTTCGTTTTTATATTTTTCATATGCTAACTGTTCTTGACGATGTTCTACTTCTTTTTGTTGAAGATATTTACTATAGTTCCCTGAATATTGTATTATCTCGCCATTTCTAATTTCCCATATAGATGTACAAACATGATCAAGAAATTCACGATCATGTGATACGACAATAAAAGCCCCTTGCCAAGCATTCAATTGTTGCTCTAAATTTTCTATAGATTTTGTATCAAGATTAGTTGTAGGTTCATCAGCGAGTAACAATTCTGATTTCTTATCAAGAGACCTATAAATATACATCTGTGTTACTTCCCCACCACTATTTGTCGTATCGGTTTTTTTTAATTGAGGAATAAGTTCAGTTTTAGCAAATTGAGTTACAAAACCTTCTTCAGGTGTTAAATCTTGGTTCAATATATGAAGTAACGTTGTTTTTCCACTACCGTTCTCTCCAACTAATCCAATACGATCATTTTGATAAACATGTAGCTGCGCTATATTCAATAGCATACGGTCTCGAACATACTGTTTTATATTATGAGCATCTAGCAATATCTTCATAAAGCTTCATCTCCTTATTATTAATAAAAAATGTCTCCTATTCCATTCAGAATAGGAGACATACGTCTACGTAGGCATACTTTAAAAAGTCTTAAAGTTAAACTACATGTATATAATCCTATCCTGAAAATAACTTTAAAAGGCATTACAAATAAAGTACGCATGTGTAGTAAAAACCTTCATTGTCTTAGCTTCAAAATAGAATTATTTAATCATGTAATCTGTTCACCCTTTTCATTTAATTAAGTTAAGCGTATATGATAGCGTTGTGAAAGTCAAAAGTCACAATATAGTTATAGATACTATTTATATAATGTAGTATCTATATTAAAAACATTAGGTAAAAAACTCAAATCGCATCGTTAATCGATACGCAAAAGCGTTCAGAAACGATGCGGTTTATTATAAGTATTTCCCTACCAGTGAGTTTGATAAAAATCCCTCCAAAGTTTACATTTACTCAATGTTTATTTTGAAGGGAATAGATAGTCAAAGTTTATACTTGGAATTTAACTTTACAAAGTAATATTAAATTTTTAGCCTCTAATGTTACAATGATAAATCAGAAAATTTAATTAAAAAATTTATCAACTATTTTTTTGGCAGCTTCTCCTGTTTCATAAGTACAAAAACGTTTATAAAATTGATTGTATTTATCTTGGTATTCATGTTTTATATCATCTATATTTTTTATTGATTCGACTAAATTTTCATTATTTTTGATTAATGGTCCAGGTGCTTCTTTTTCGAAATTAAAATAGAAACCTCTTAATTGTTCTTTATAATATTCTAAGTCATATGTAAAAAACAATAAAGGTTTTCTGGTATTAGCGTAATCGAACATTACTGATGAATAGTCAGTAATACAAATATCAGAAATTAAATATAAATCACTAATCTCATTATAATTAGCCCCATTAACAACAAAATTTTCTAATGACTCGTCAATTTTTAGAGCATTACTGATGATAATATGAGGACGTATGATTAATATATATTCATTAGCAAAATTTTCCTTCATTTTTTGTAAATCTAGCTTTAAATCAATTGTATGTTTTTTAGCTCTATTAATCTCGTCGTCTCTGAAAGTAGGAGCGTATAATATAATTTTACGATTATCTTGTATTCCGAGTTTTTGTTTGATTATATTTCTTTTTTCCTCTAAATCAAATTCATTTGTACTATAAAATACATCATTTCTTGGATATCCAACTTCCAGTATCTCTTTTTTAAAAGAAAAAGCAGATTTAAAACAATTACTAGCATAAGGACTTGGAGAAATTAAATAATCCCAGTACTTGATAGCATGATTAACTCTATTTTTATATTTTTCATCTCTACCTTTAAAGACATCAACGTCATTTAACATCTTTTTAAGTGGTGTACCATGCCAAGTTTGAATATAAATTGTATTTTTGGATTTAGTGATATATGATGGGAAATTCTGATTATTTACCCAGTACTTTGCTCTAGATAAATAATAATAATATTCGGGAGATAATCTTTTAATTGTTATTACATTCTCATCATTAAATGGATATTGTTTATTTGAAACCCATACAATTTTATATTTATTATTATTGTGTTTTTTTAGTTCATCATAAATAAATTTTGGATTGTCACTTACAGATTTGCCAACGTTACTTTCAAATACAATCAAATCATCATTTACAGGCATAAACTTAGTTAGAGCACTGTTAAATTTAGACATTATTTTAAAGTAACGCTTATCTTTTCTAAACCTTTTAGCGATATGTTGAGACAAAATACTATTTTTTATTTTATTTCCAATTGTATTAGTACTTTTATAATTTAGTACCGCCTGGAAAATCCTATTTGAATTTTTTTCGTCTCTATATTCTATGAAGTGAGAGGCTTTACTTTTAATTTTATTACTTACGATATAGTTATTATTTGTTATTTGATCAAGTTCTTTTTCCAATTTTCTTTTCGAATTGACAATGGTACCTGGCAATTCTTTCTCTATATTTATATGAGATGGCTGCTTACCTAAAAATTTATCTTTATCAAATTGATAATAAATTACAGGTTTATCTAAAAAGCTGAAATCAAAAGCTACACTTGAATAGTCAGTAATCATTAATTTACTTTCCTTAATTAATTTCTGAACATCAACATCCCCCTGCTTAATGCTTGTGATATGTGGAGGAACATCGAAATAGTCAATAAATGGTTGCATATTAGGATGTAAACAAAAAATGATTTTAGTACCATTCTTACTAAGTTCTTTTAACTTTTGGCTACGAAGTAAGTCATTCATTCTTTCAAGATATTCTGATTCTTTCAATTGTTCTAGATTTGTTAACCAATCTCTCCAGGTTGGAATAATTAATATTTGATTTTTAATAATTGTATTTGGATTAAATAACTCATCGAAGCGTGACAACCCAGTCACTTTCACTTGATTGTCATCAAACTTCAAATCTTTAACTACAATCTCTTTTTCTCTATAAGAACTTGTTATAAATATATCTACATTAAAGTCCTTTAATTGATTACCATTAATGTTTGTTAGGTTTTTAGTACCTAAAACGCCATGTTGTAAAAATACTTTGGTTGCTCGTATTTTACGAGTATAAATTTCACTATTAGTCGGGTATATTAATTCGGGATGATGTGTCGTGCATATATAATTTGCTTTCATCATAATATCGAAGTGTTCAGGTGATTTATAAAATATAACATTACCAAAAGGTAGAACGTTTTTGGCTTCTTTGGAATCTTCTTCAATTATATAGTATGCTGGTATTTCTGGATGGTAGGTTCTCATGTATTTAAAAAAGTGATATCCATTATCCTGTGCTTTATAAGATTTTTCACCTATAACCCAGATTTTATTATTATTATTTTTAAATATATTTCCTAAATTTAGTTTTTGTATGCTTTTTAAATAAGACAAATAACTATCTACACTATATCTGTTAATTCTAAAGGATAGATTTCTTCCTTTCATAGTTAAATACGGGGTAATAGACACTATTTCATTTTGGAAATCCGTTATAATTTCTCCTTTAAGAAGCCACTCAGTCATTACTCTTGGATTACCAAGTTTGATTTGCATTGAATTTAGTGACTCTTGTACTTTAATGTCTAAGTAAATATCTATAACATCACCATTATCAAAAGGATGTTTAATAAAGCTTATTAATTCATTATAAATATCTAAAGAGAAATCATATTTTGATGTATTTTTACTGCTATTAACGTATTTTGGGTTTAACTTAACTCGCTTTTCTTTTTCTGTAAATCTAGTTTTAATTAAAATATTACAAGATTCTAATTGGGAATTTAAAAGCGAGAATTGCCCTTCTATTAGAGCTTTATGATTATTTATTTTAATATTATCAATATGTCTTCTAGAGAAATAAATTTTGATAGGATTATATTCATTTAGTGATAAATGAAGGTATCCATTTCTTGTTATATATGGATGTATAAGTACTTGTTGGCTATTAATTTCACTCAGATTATAAACTTCTGATTTGTTATCATTTACTTTTAAATTTTTTTGAGTAATTAAAATAGGTCCTTGTTCTTCTATAACGATATATATTTTACTAGTTTTATACTTTTTAAAACGAGATGCCACTTCTTTTAAGTCGATTTTAAATTCTTTATTTTCACTTTCATATGTAATAGAATCAAATTCATTTTTTACATAGATTTTGGATATATTATTTTCAATGTCTTCAAAAATTATATGTAGTATTGAGCCTTCTTGATTTATAGTTTGCAAAATTTTACCTCCACTTTATTTACAATTAACATCAATTTTAATAATATTTAAGTTATAATATTAATTAATATAAAATAGTATATTACATATTAAACAAAAAGTTAAAATATAGGGGACTAAAATTTAATGAAACCTTACTTTTCAATTATCGTGACTACATTTAATAATTCTAAAACAATTAGAAAAACATTAGATTCAGTGGTAAATCAAACATTGAATGATGACAATTATGAAATTATCGTTGTAGATGATAAATCTACAGATCACACAATGGATATAATAAATACTTATAATAACGAAAATATTAAAGTGTATCAGTTAAACCAAAATAGTGGTGGACCATCTAAACCTAGAAACGAAGGGATTGCTCAAAGTAATGGAAAATATATATATTTTTTAGATGGGGATGATTGGCTTGATGTAGATTTATTAGAAGCAATTTCATTAAACTACTTAAAATTGGATAGTGATATTATAATTAGTAAAGTTATAAAAGATAAAGATGGCTTTCAAACTATACATGCTAAATTCATGACTATAAATGAGCATCACAATGTTACTGGTAATGACATACCATACTTATATTATTATTTGGGTCCAGGTGGAAAGTTCATCAAAAGAGAATTAATTATTAAAAATGATATTTTATTTCCAAATAATTTACATTTTGGTGAGGACAAAATGTTTTTCATGGAAATTTTTTCTAAAGCTCGTTCAATTACTACAGTTCCCACGATTTCAACTTATGTAAATAGATCTGTAGACAATACTTCATTAGTGAGGAAATCTGATTTTGTTACTAAGCGACATAGCGATTTCGTACTATTTAAAAGTGTTTTAAATATTAACGATATTAAATTTAAGAAGAAGTTTTTAGTACGTATTTTAGAATATGATTTACTAAACAACTGTAATTCGAATGTCTTTTTAAAGTTAGGACAGGATGAAAAAGAAGAAGTTTTTAAAGTAATTCGAAAGATATTTACACATGAGATAATAACTGAAGAAATTATTGATTTACTAGATAAAAAATATAATGATGCTATATTAGCTATATATAATAATGATTTAGAAAAATTTATTCAATTCTTTAATTGGTATAGAAAAGGAATTAAAATTATATCTAGCAGAGACTCTAATTTATATTATTATGTAGATCCCAATAACAACTTTGAAACAATAGTCCCTTTTTGTAACATTAAAAATTTGCAAGTCAGTAAAGACATTGTATATCTGCAAATAGATATACATAATATAAAACAAAATCAAGTTGCTAGTATTCTATTTGAAAGTAGGACGCACTTTAAGAAATCAGAATATATCAAAAGATTTTTCTTTAATAAAAATATTTTAACAATTAGTATTAATAAGTCTTTTTTTAATAATTTAGATAATGGTATCTACAATGTATTAGTGGTTTATGACTCTTATAAACCCTTAAATATAAAATACGGCTATACAAAAAAAGTAGAATTAACTAATAAAAAAATTACTTTTTATCCAACAATCAATGGAAATCTATCGGTGAAAGTTGAAAACTAATTTTATAGGAGGATATTTACATGAAAAAAATACTATTAATTTTAAATTTTTTAATAGTCACTTTTGCTTATTTGAGAAATAAAAAAATAAAAGATAAGTATCAACTGAATTTAAATGATATTGAATCTGAAGAAGATTTGTTAGATATAAATGGAATGTATAAGGATAAAGATGGAAATATTCATTTTAAAGAAGAGGTATATGAATAACCATTATATATTCAGTAAAATTATTAACTATATTATTTTATTCATATAAGTTAAGTAGTCAATTTAAGTGCAACAACTCAGGTTTTCTCAATACTAATTGCTACATCTAGTATGATTAAGAGACATCTATTATCGAAAAATATCGATAAGTAAGTTTAGTTGGTATAAAGTACGCTTAGGTACAGATAATTGTATCTAAGCGTATTTGTATATGTGATAATTTGAGTTTATGATATCTACAATGATTTACTTTCAGTATTTTTATATTTATATACTAAACTTTTAGGTAGGTGACAGTAATCGTCAGGGTAGCGTTCTAATCGATTTTGATGCATTTCAGCACTTTTAACGTAATTAGTGAGCGGTAAGACTTCGGTCGCTATAAGATAATGATCTTCAATCGCATCAATAAAGGCTTGTGCTTCTTTAAGGTGTTTAGGATCTTCACTATATAAACCAGTTCTATATTTTAAACCAATATCTTGACCTTGTTGATGAACGCTATAAGGATCTATGATTTCGAATAAATAGCCCATTAAGTCAGTAACTGATACTTTGTCAGGATCAAATTCTGTTTTAACAGCTTCTACGTAACCATCGTATTCTCCATCTAAAGTATTCGTAATGCCGTTTGCTCTTCCACTAGTCGTATTGATAACGCCAGGCAGTGTGCGAATATATGCTTCTACGCCGTATAAACAACCTCCAGCTAAATAAACGGTTTCCATAAGTTTCACTCCTTTAATTGATAATCTTTCTCATTTAAAATAATAACGAATTAGATTTGTTTATTCAAATCAGAAGGGGTATGATTGCGTCAAAAGCATGTTGATATTTTAGGGAAATATAGTAAATAAATGGGGGATTACAATGTTTAAGCTAGTCGTTACTGATATGGATGGGACGTTTTTAAATTCAGAGAGTAGTTTCAATCGTGAGAAGTTTCAAAGTTTACTATTGGAATTAAAGGATAAGGGCATTCGCTTTGCTTTTTGCACGGGAAAGCAAAATGAACGCGTGGATGCGATTGTGGGAGATTTGACGCAAGATGTGTTTATCATTGGGGATAGCGCATCTCGAATTAAAATCAATGATATAAACATTTATGCGAAGACATTTAGTAATCAACTTGGCCTACAGTTAATCAAGCGCATTAAGCACATTGATGCGCATTTAGTAATGATTGTTTGTACTGAAGGTATGGCTTATGCGGAAAATCATATTTCCGAAAAAGAGAGACACATGGTTCTAGGTTCATATGAGAAAGTAACTTTTGTGGAAGACTTAAATACGATAGATCAAGATATGCTGAAAATTACGATTTTTGACATACAAGGTCAGTGCTTTGAACATGTTAAAGGTTTAAACAAATATGAGGATGATCTCTATATCGTTGCTGCAGAAGAGAATTGGATAGACATTACACACAAAGATGTCGATAAAGGAAAAACGATTCGCTTTCTACAACAATTATTAAATATCAGTAGCGAACAAACCATTGTATTTGGCGATGGCCTAAACGATATCACCTTATTTGAAAATGCACGATATAAAGTTGCAATGGACAATGCTTATCCAGAACTAAAACGTAATGCTAATTTGATTGCTATTAATAATGATAGAGACGGCGTCATCGAAACTTTGAATACATTACTTGGAAATGAAGATAAGTAATTACTTTATGGCGAATTATTTTAAAAGAATATTGAAATAGCTGAATATAAAAGTAATAATGCCATGATGATATTAAAAGAAGTTTGATGTTTGTTTAACCAGTCATTAAATACACTACCGGCAAATGCCCAAACTAAGAGACAAGCCCAACCTATGAATACACTGATCATTAAATAGATTAGAATTGATGTTGAACCAGTGACTGACGGTATGATAAACGCACCAATCAACGTAATAAAAAATAATAATGACTTCATGTTTAATACTTGAAGAATAAAACCACTTTTAAAGCTGTGATAGGCATTGGAAGTGGTTCCTTTATTAGTGGAAGTTAAAATTTTATAAGCTAGATAAATTAAATACACAAATCCTAAGAATTTAAGGGGTGTCTCGATATAAGTAATCCACTGGCTAAATAGAAGTATGGCAATGTAGGACACTAAGCCTAGAAAAGCAAATCCAGAAAGAATACCTGTTATAAAAGACTTACCGCCACGTAATCCATATATTCTTGTCGTGTTCATCATAAATAAATTGCTTGGACCAGGTGTGATTGAAGTTACAAAGACATAGATTAAGAAAGAAAACACATTATTCGCCTACCTTTTCTGTGCTATTATAGTAAGGATATGTATATAAGTAAAATTAATGTTAATAATAGATGAATTAATATAAGTAATACATAGGGGAGGTTACATCATGGAAATGAGACAAGTAAAAATTATTAAGACGTTATTAGAAACAGGGAGCTATACTAAGACGGCTGAATTACTGAATTACACGCAATCCAATGTGACTCAGCAAGTTCAACTATTAGAAAAAACGTTAAACCAAAAGTTGTTTGATTATAATCATAAACAATTACTTCCGACACCATTTCTAAAGGATATCCTACCGATGATTAATCAAATTTATGATGCATCGCAACGGATTAAACAAGTGTCTGAGCATAATAATTTGATGCGTACGATAAGAATAGCAGCACCTGAATCATTAATGCTGACGGGGTTGAGTGAAGTGATTAAAAATATCATTCATCATTATCCTCATATCGATATTAATCTTCAAAATAATAGTTGCAGTATGAATCATCAAAAATTACTTGAGGATGAAGTGGATATAGCTTTTGTCTTAAATGACGGCGTACATCATGACAAATTAAATGCCACATTGATTTGTGAAGAGGATATTGTCGTCGTTGCGCATGCAGAGGCGCCAGACCATTTTGATGAATTGTTAAAGCAGAAGCAATACAATCATTTTGTGATTAATGAAAAAGGATCAGTATATCGAAACATGTTTGAACAAATTGTGCGAGATTACCAATTAGATATCCATAAAACAACAGAGTTATGGAGTATTGGCGTCATTAAATCATTGTTATTAGATAATATTGGATTTTCATTTTTACCTTACCGTACAGTGAAACAGGAGGTAGAATCTCAACAATTAAAAGTCATCGAAACAGCATTTTCTATCAAAACGTTAGGGTCATATATACTGACAAACCCCTATCCTTGGAACAAAGATATAAATCAACATATTATTGATGAGGTAAATAAAACTCATGATTAAGAAGATGTTGTCTGCTTAATCATGAGGCTAGTTAAATAAGAAAAACTGTATCTTCATCAAACAAAAAAATTAGCTGTGACTGATACACCAAGTATATATTTCACAGATTAATTAAACACTATAGTTTAATTTTCTTCAGATTTTAATGCTCTGTATATTTGCGAAACTAACTGTTCTTGTTGATTATCTTTAACATTAAATAGAAATGTTTGTGTGAAATTAAACAGTAATTGTCCCATAAAAATTCTTAGTAAAGAATTGTAATTTATATCAAATGCCAGTTCTTGAGTATTATGGAAGATTTCAAAAATTTTAGATGCATTGTCGTCATGATTGTTTTCTAAATAATTTATTAAATTATTTCTAATTTCAGCGTCAATTAAAATTTGGCTTAAAATGATTGTTATGACATCTTTATTTTGTTCTAAAAACTGAGTACGATCATTTACAACGAGATGTACTAAAGTTTTTAAATCATAATTTTCTTTCTTCACTATTCGATTAGCGAATATATTTTCATAAGACGGAAGACAATGTTCAAAAATTGGAGTAATTATAGCCAGTAATAGACCGCGTTTATTTTTAAAATATTTAAATATCGTCGCTTCACTTACACCGGCATTTTTTGCTATTTCGGCAGTGCTTACAGCGTTAAATCCAAATTTAGAAAATAAGTTAATACTTGAAATTAATACCTTTTGTTTTCCTGGAGTAATTTTTTCATTCTTTAAAATGAGTTCTAGGTCAATTTTGATATCATTCGTATAATCCATAAATTTCTCCTATTGATTATGATTTTCTTTGAGCAAAAGTGGTCACTTTTTTAAATTGTTTAATTTGCCAATCTGAAATGACATATTTGGCATTTCTATTTTTTAATGTTTGGACAGGTAAAATAATAGTGACTACTAAAATTATGAAGAAAGTTATAATAGCAGCAATCCATGTATAAATATTTATTAAGTGTTCATTGTATATATAAATAATATAATAAATGCTTATAGGTGCAAACAGAGAAACACTTGTAAACAATCCCGGATTGTACCATGTATTTAAAGCTTTATTCATTGATATACCATGTCCTAATACCTGCATTATATTAAATATCATTGTGGCTAATCCAAGCCAAATAAATTGAGGGAAAATAATTGCTAATACATAAAATAAATAAGCGCTAATGTTCACTATGCAGATTGATAAAGTATTACCAGGATAATGGTCGAAGTCTTCATCTTCTTTATAAGTTGCTTTATTAATAACAGGTGAACCGCCACCTGGGAAAACATATTCTTCAAATTGATGAATAGATAATGCCATCAAACTATACATTAGAATAATTTGAATTGAACTTAGTTTTGCATGGCCATAAAATCCCATGAAAAATGATAACCCCACGAAAATAAAAATTGTAAAGTAATACCAGTAATTTCGAATAAAATTCATAATGTTTACACCTCTTTGGTAAGTGATTACTTACTCACTATAATGAGATAATATTTTTTTGTCAATAATAATGGATTGATTACGAAATATATTAAAAGTACTAATAGTAAAAAAAAGAAAACTACAATCATATGATACATACATATGATACATAAACAATAATATATAAAGGGTGGAACAGAATTCATTTAGAATTCGTCATCCCACCCTAACTTGTTTTACTTGTAAAATTTTTTGGAAATCTCTCATGTTATTATCTCGCTTACAAAAGTGATTACAACTAAGAAAAGCTTGATTTAAGAGAATGCCTAGTATAGTCAGTTGTTGCGAATTTCAACGTAGTCTTATAATATATTTTTTGCTTCATACAGACTCTATTAATAAAACTAAATTTACTCAATTACCATGTTAACTAGCTTTTTTTACATAAACGGCAGAAATTAGTGATACTAAACCAAATATTATAAATGCAATAAACATCCATATTGTGCCGTTCATAGTTAAGCCAGAGTTAGTATATAGTAACTCTTTTAAAGTATTTACATAGTGATAGAATGGGCTCCATGGTAAAATCCAATCTTGATAGAATTTTGGCAACATGACTTTAGGCAACATCACTGCTTGAATTGTGAAGAACAGATATAAAATAAATATTGGAATAGCACCAAAGCCTATCCATACCATTAATCCTAGTATGAGTAGTGCAAATCCTAATATTGCAATTGCTATGAATAATGCTGTATCTAATGGGTGATTAAAATCAAAGTTCAATACTCCACCTGTGTAGTAGACATAGACAAATGCACCAGCGAAAGCAGCTATTGTTACTGATAAGATAACTTTACTTGTAAACCATAATTTATCTTTATGTGATGTTAATTTTTCTCTGTTTTTAAAGGCAAAGAATGATAGCACTGCGGTAATCATTGCTGCAAACCATATTGGTGTAAACATTGCTGAAGCACCATTTCCATTACCTTGGTGATCTTTAACTTCATTTAAAGTTGTTGTTTTAACTTCGACAGGATTCACAAATTGATTAAATTGCTTACTTGGTAAATCTATTTGATTTTTTGCTAATAACTCAACATTTTGCTTACTTATCTGATGATTAAGATTCTCTGTAATTTTACTTAATGCTTGTTGAGCAATGTTTGATACTTGAGCATGACTACCTTGATTAATGATGGTTTCTATGTGAGCTTGTTTTGGTTTTGGTATTTCTTGATCACCATTACCCGTTTTTTCTTGCATTGCTTTAATTTGTTGTGGTGACAGTTCACCAGATTTGATTTTTTCTTTAACCTCATGTTGTTTTTCAGTCATAATTTTACTTTGAGCATTACTAATAGCATTTTTAGAAAAGTCTTTCTCGAAGACGATAGCGCCAATATATTTATTATCTTTTAGTCCTTGCTTAAGGTCTTTCTCATTTTTCACGGACTCCCAATTTAACGTTTTATTATCACTTTTCTTCAAATTATCTGCTAGATTCTTACCGATGTTGGTTGAATTACCTTGAACTTCAATACCTTTATCTTTATTTAATATTGCCATTGGTACATCCTTTGGCTTCGGGTTGTATGCAGGATAAAAAGCTGTCGCTAAAATCATTAATATTAATACGATTGCAATGGGGATGAACCACACTAATTTCTTTTTCATAAAAATTTCTCTCCTTATAAAACAACACCATGTTGTTTATCATTCTATTTGTTATTATAATAGGCAGATAAGGATATTCAATAATCAATAACTTTAAATGTGAATGTTAAACAACAATATAATCTGAAATGTTGTCATTATTTAATAAATAAGGAGTGATTTTTATGGATCGTAGAGTAAAACGAACGATTACAAGTATTGAGAAGGGCTTTATTCAACTTTTAAAAACATATAGTTTAGAAGAAATAACGATTCAACAGATTGCGGATGAAGCGGATATTAATAGGGCTACATTTTATAAATACTATCTAGATAAATACGATTTATTGAACCATTTAGAAGATAAAGAAATTGAACGTATGAAAGCAAATATTGATTATGATAGATTAGCTAATCAACAAATTAATGAGTTTAGTGATTTAAATAAGATTATCAATAATGTACCAAATAGCATCATTAAGATTGTTTTAAATAATATTGAATTATATGAAGTATTATTTAATCTAAAAAGGCAAAGTAAATTAGAAGAAAAATTAGCAGATACGATTTCACAAAACTTATTAATTGCTTTAAATAATAAAATGACCATCAATCATATACCTTTTAGATATTTTCACAGTTACATTTCTGGAGCTATCATCACTACAATTAAATATTGGGTATTAGATTCAGAAAGAATTCCAGAAGAAGAAATCATGCATCATCTATATACACTCATGAGCACAGGTCCATTAGAACAATTAGTCATAGAACTATCAAAAAAATCTTAGGATTGTTTGTGCTTTTGGCAACATTTTTTATTCTTTTGTTACTAAACATACAGATTGATGGTTTTTGATTATTGTATAACAGGTTACTCGTAAATATTATTAGACACACAGGGGGAATGTAACATGTCTAATAATGTTTCAAATAACAAAACAAATAACGCAAGTAAAAAAGTATTAATTGTAGGTTTAGGTATTAGTGGTATTTCTTCAGCAATAGCTTTAAAAAAAGCAGGATGGGATCCTGTCATCATTGAGAAAGCCTCAGAACGGCGTAAAGGTGGCTATTTCTTGGCGCTATTTGGACTTGGTAGATATGCTGCTCAAGATTTAGGAGCACTTCAATTCTTACATGATAGACGTAGTTCTACTTCTGTTAATTTTTCAATAGATAGAAATGGTATAACAGGTTATACGCTTGGATTTGCTGATATTCCGAGATCTTTTGCTCCGTGGATGATGTTGCGTGGCGATATTGAGAACGCTGTCTATAAAGCGTTGCCAAATGATATCGAAATAATTTATGATACAGTGCCAGATGCTATTTGGCAAAATTCATCTGAAGTAAGAGTGACTACTAAAAATCTTAAAACTAATATGAAATCTGAAAGTTCTTATGATCTTGTTATAGGTGCTGATGGGGTATTTTCTAAAGTAAGAGAATTAGCATTTGGTCCACATGAACAATATATTAAAGAATTAGATTATATGATTTGTGCGTATCAACTAACTGAAAACCCACCTGATTTAAAAATAGATCAAGGCGTTATTTTGCATGAAGTTAATAAATCATTTACTATATTTACGTTTAAAGATCATCCAGCAACCATATTATTTACGTATAAAGCGGATAATCCACAAGCGGAAAGAAAAAAAGATCCACGTGAAAGAATTAGAGAAGTATTTGGTAAACCTTATGGTAAATATATGGAATTTGCGTTGGAGCAATTAGATCAAGCTGATAACGTCATATTTAGCACAACTGACCAAGTAAAAATGCCATCATGGCATCGAGGTCGTGTCGTACTAGTCGGTGACTCAGCATGGTGTCCAACACTTTATTCAGGAATGGGCGCAACATTAGGACTGGGTGGTGCTAATCTATTAGGTAAAGCATTGCAAAAACACTCAGATAATATAGAGTATGCGTTAAATGAATGGGAAAATATATTAAGACCTAAAGTTAAACAATTTCAAAAGCAAGGTGCGACAACAGGCAGAAGAAATTTTGTATCTATAAATGATAAAGAAGTACAAAAAAGAGAGAACAGTATTAAATTAAGAAGAACATTAATGAAAAGTAATCTGTTGGGTAATTTATTAAAGTATACACCATCCATAAAAGCCCGAAATGCAGATCTTACAAAAGAACTTTAGTATATATAAGGACCAATACTTAAATAGCGAAGCAATTTACGATGGTAAATACGCTTTGCTATTTTTGTTTTTTATATCAGAAATTAATTCCGAAAGCTGTTTCATTTTAATAGGTCGAGTAATTATTGTAATAAAAACAGCATCATTAATCAGAAGGTTTATTAAGTAGTTGCAGCCTACATTTAACCAACAAACAAATTCATATCAATATTTTTAAATTTATTGCTTGCTATAGAGTTAACGCCATAGTTTATAGTGAGATTATCAAATTTAGGGAGTTAAAATAATGGAAACTTTAAAAATAGAAAATGACGTTGAAATTCCAGTGTTAGGCTTTGGTGTGTATCAAATTCCTCAAGAAGAAACTAAAGAAGCGGTTGAAAATGCAATTAAAGTTGACTATAGACATATCGATACTGCGTAAAGTTATCAAAATGAAACAGAAGTTGGAGAAGGTATCAAAGCTTCTGGTATTGATAGAACAGAACTATTTATTACGACAAAAGTTTGGATAAAAAATGTGAATTATGAAGATACACTAAAATCGGTAGAACGTTCACTTCAAAGACTTGATATGGATGATATAGATTTAGTACTTATTCATCAACCTTACAATAAAGTAAAAAGGGGCAGGGAACTAATGTGAGTATTGCATCACATTAGTTCCCTGCCTTTAATTTTAATGGTTATTATTCTACATCTTCATCATCATTACCAATACCATCATGAGCTGCTGACATACCTGGTCCACCGACGTCGCCTCTAGGGTTATTTGGATTATATCCAATTCCTTCTTGTTCCGCTTTAGATAAATGATCTAGTTCTTGTTGACTCATCTTATATCCTTGATGTTCTATAGATGTTGAAGTGCCTGAATTTGGTTGGGCTACACTTCCTTGTTGTGCTTGTGTTGCGTTAGTATTTGATACTACTCCAGTAGATGCGCTTTGAGCGTTGGTAGTTTGTTCAGTAGTATCGTTCACATTTGATTCATTGATGTTTGTTTGCATCGTTTCATCATCTTGTTTTTCTTCTTTTTTCTGTTCTTTTTTAGATTTATTATCATTGTTCTGATTTTTATTTGCACTATGTGCTTTTGTATTATCGTTAGTTAAGATATCTTTACCAAAGCTCACTCCGAATACAACTAGCCCAATTAGAATAACGGATAGAATTGAAATAATTAATATGTTAATAATTTTTTGCATATAATACTCCTTATTTTGAAAATAATAAGTTAATTTTACCTTTTAATTAAATATTTGACTACTGTAATTAAAAAATATTTCAATATAGTAACGCCTATTAATTATATATTATAAATATTTTGAAATTCTTTAAAAACAAATAGTATTTTGATGAAAAATAAATTAAAATATTTGTATTAATAATAATCAAAAATAAGGAGTGCAACTAAATGGAATGTTTAGCTTGTGGTGGTAATGTTAATCGTGATGATAAATTCTGCCAGCATTGTGGTCATGATTTAATGACTGATAATTTGAAAGCCATGGACCAAGAGGATATCTTAACGCCTTTAACGTGTCCTACTTGTCATCAAATGGTAGATGAGAGTGACAAGTTCTGTACTAATTGTGGCTATGATTTAACAAATACGGATAAACAGACAATGCAAGGGGCTTATATTCATAACAATCAACAAGTCGAAATGACAGAAAATATGAATTTAGCATATGAGGCAAAGAATTTATTTAATAATACAACGAAATCAATTGGTAGAATTGCCGGTAATGAAGAAGTGTTGAGTTTAAATTTAAAAGATATGTTTTCAGAAGTATTCAAATCTCATGCTAAGCATGAATCTGATGACATTTTTATTGCTGGTACGAGAAATACGACACCACACATTAAAGATGTATCACAAGAATGGGCTAAGCCATGGGTCTTTTCACGTGTGTTTTTAGCTTTAGGTATCACTTTTATGGTCTTATTAATTTTAGTTAATACATTTGCGAATACGAATGCGTTACCTGGATTGATCTTTATAGGTGCACTCATTGTTCCTATTTCAGGTCTGATATTTTTCTATGAATCTAATGCGTTTCAGAATATTAGTTTCTTTGAAGTGTTGAAAATGTTTTTCATAGGTGGGGTGTTCTCGCTACTAAGTACGATTATTTTGTATCATTTTGTCTCTTTTAGTGATGAATTAGAAACTTATGGAATCATGACGATTACTGACGCGTTCTTAATAGGATTAGTTGAAGAACTTGGTAAAGCCATTATAGTTATCTTATTTATTAACTATCTTAAAACAAACAAGATACTAAATGGTCTATTGATTGGTGCTTCTATAGGCGCAGGTTTTGCTGTATTTGAAACAGCAGGGTATATCTTGAATTATGGGATTTTGAGTACTGGTACGCCAGATTTGACTGAAATTATGGATATTACTATTTTAAGAGGTTGGTCAGCAATTGGTGGCCATTTAGTATGGGCGGCTATTATTGGTGCGGCAGCAGTTATTGTTAAAGATGCGCGTCATTTTACCTGGGCTAATATTTTAGATAAACGTTTTCTATTTTTCTTTTTTGTATCTGTAATTCTCCATTGTATTTGGGATACAGATATAACAGTTTTAGGTAGTAGTAATTTGAAAATGATTTTCCTAATCATTATTGCATGGATTTTTGTATTTATATTAATGAAATCTGGGCTTAATCAAGTAAACCAAATTCAAAATGATTATCTAGAAATGGAAGGAAGATAGTGCTAAATGAGATACTGTACAAATTGTGGACACAAAATCAATGACAATCAATCATTTTGTAATAACTGTGGGACTAAGCTACATGATGCTCAAAGCAATCAACAAAGCAATCAACAAAGTGATCAACCGAACAATCAACATGACAATCAATCAAGTAATCAACATAGCCATCAACCAAATAACCAATACAGTAATCACAATAGAATTGCCAGAAATAGAGAAGCAAATGATCGATACGCATATCATTATCAAGATAATAGCCAACATAAGCGTTCTGGGTTTGGAAGCGTGTTATTAGCCATACTTGCAGTCGTTATTTTAGGTTTACTCGTATATGGTCTTTATTTTGCTTATCATCAATTTACTGGTCATAACAGTTCTGACGATACGACACAAAGTCAAAGTTCAAATACTTCAGATAGTAGTTCTGAAGGCGCGCAAATTGATATTTTTAGTGATGCATTTGACCAAGCCTATACGAAAGCACCTTCTAAAGACGGCTATGCAGAAATATACAACGGTATGAGTCGCTCAGGTGTTGAAACGAAATACGGACAATCGAATGGCACAGTCTATTTACAAGGTAGTACATATGAAAAGTATGGAGATATAGCTGTTTTATATGATGAACACGATGATGTGAGCCAAGTCATTATCACACCAAGTAATATAACGGAAGACGACTACATTGAACATTACGGTGAAGCTGACGATAGAGAAGGCAATACGCTCATTTATGATACTTACAAAGATAATGATTTTAGTGTCTTAGTAACAATTAAAGATGGCATGGTATTAGCTATAGAGAATGTCGATCAATTACCAAGTAATAATTCAGATGATAGCGATAGTGATGAAGTATCAAGTACAAGTGAAGCAAGAGCCATTGCGAATGATGTGTTAGATAGTAGTGATTGGATACACTCAGTCGATGAAGGTGAATTCAGTTATAGAGTTAATTATGGTAAAGAAAATGAAGATAAAGCCCATCGTGCAATCATCGTAGAAAAAAGTGATGGTAGCACCTCTGAATGGCATGGCGGAGAATGGGATTATTAGGACAATATAAAAAATAAGGGGATAGGTAGCTGAAAGAAAATATTCAAAAACGATTTGTCAAAACGACAATTAAGACAGTCATTGCTTGCCAAGGCATGATTGCGGTAGGCATACTTACACATACTCTAGGTGATAATCAGCAGAAAGCTTTTGCGGCTGAGCGTAAAATAAACAATCAACAAGCGACGCCAACAGAAACCATTTAACAAAATCAATGGCATGGTAAAGCTCAAAATAACGTTAATAAGACTACTGGCAGTCTAAATAATGTTGAAAATAAGCAACAAACATATACCAATGTAAACACTGCACAACAAAAGTAAAATAAATCAAAAAATGAAACAACGATGCATTGTGAAATTCACGAAATCATATTACGATTGTAGTAACAAAACTTTCAAAAGGGGCGCTATCTTTGGAAGAAATTAATTTGTTAGAAGATAAACAATTGGCGAATAAGCTAGCTATATATTCTTATATTAGCTTTGTCGTTTTTGGTATCATTTTTTATATTATTATGAAGTTTTCGGATGCACCTAAATTTTTTGATTCTTTGTTAGTTAATGCATTATTCGTGATTATTCTTATTGTACTAATGTTTGTTATTCATGAGTGTATTCACGGCGTATGTTTCAAACTATTTTCTCCTAAGAATAAAGTCTACTTCGGTGCAGCTAACGGTATGATTTATTGTGCGATACCAGGCGGGACATTTACACCGCTCACATTTTTAATTAGTAGTATCGCACCGTTTGTCATTATCACAATGCTATTTATAGTGACGTTATTTTTAGGGTGGTTTCCACGGGGGCTCTTTTTCTTCTTTGCCACATTTCATGCAGGATGTTGCGCTGGTGATTTCTATTGGGTTTGGAAAATGATTAAAGCTCCGAAAGATGCAACCATTGAAACAACGGATAAAGGCATTATTATCCATTCATAATTAAGATATGTTTAATAAATTTTTTAAAAGCATCCAACATTAAATGACCTGTTGGGTGCTTTTAGTTTTATAATACCAACTCTATATCATCTAACTGCTTGCCAATGACTACCAAATATAAAGGGACGTCTGATTTAAATTGGACGGGTGTTAATTCCATCTCTCCTTCAGCATACTGAACTAGATGTATCAATTCATGATCTGTAAAACGAACAAATCCTTTCACACGGTAAACTTGTTGTGGGAGTTTGGTTAATCTTTCAATTAACGCTGCTTTCGTTTGTGAGAGAGGTGGTTCTATCAACTGATGATTGATTGCGTGATGTAGTGTACCACTTTGTTTAACATCTAAATGTTTCACGTTTAACAATGTATTTAAAGATAATTCGCCCCATTGTCCTACTTGTATATTTGCCTCTCCATTAATAACCTCCAGGTGTCTTAATAGATGAGCAATCTGTTCGACATCAGCGATATCAATCTTATTCACAAATAATGTAGAACAATGACTTAACTGTTCATAGAATAACGCTTGTATATCTCTAGGGTATGTTTCCAATTGCGCATATAGATTCGCATCAATAATACCAAGCATGCTTCTTATTGTAGTGATTGGTGCTAAGACAGGTGTCAAACAGGCATCGACAACAGCCAATGGTTCTGCCACACCACTGCATTCAATGAATACTAGATCTGGTTGATGTGCTAAATATAATTCGTGTAGTTGTTGAGATACGTCGGACTTCATAGCGCAGCATATGCAGCCTTCCACAATTTCGCTTATAGGGATAGCGGGATGGATGAGTTGACTATCGACGCTCATTTTTCCGAATTCATTTATAATTAATGCGGTTTTTAAGTTATGATTCAAGGCGTCTGTAATCAGATGATTTAATGTCGTTGTCTTGCCACTGCCTAAGAAGCCCCCAACAATAATAATCTCCATAATAAACTCCTAACTATGAATGAGACGAGTGATGTCATTCATGATTTTAAATAACGATTATGATACAGGAAATAGGTTCAATTTTTTAAATCGTAATAATTACTATTTAAAAAGTATATCGAAACATATAATCATTTTCAAAATAAAATGTATAGATAAAGATAGATTAAACCTATTTCTATTGTCAGAGTTTTAAGATTTTAAAAATTAGCATTGACAATTACACCATTTAATGTGAATAATAAAACGTAACGATTTTGATTTAGGAGATGTGTACATGTTTAAGAAGAGTATTATTTTATTATTCGTGGCTGTTTTAACGTTATCACTTGCAGCATGTGGCAAAGGCGATAGTGAAAAGTCATCTGATCATAAAGGTAAATTAGAAGTTAAGACGACAGTTTATCCATTAAAATCATTTGCACAACAAATCGGTGGTAAATATGTTGATGTTGAATCAGTTTATCCAAACGGAGTAGACCCACATACATATGACCCAAGTCAAAAACAAATGGTTGATATCGGCAAATCAGATTTATTCGTATACACAGGTGACAATTTAGACCCTGTAGCTAAGAAGATTGCCAAAGCAATTAATGACAAAGATAAAACATTATCTTTAGAAGCGGCATTAGACAAAAATAGTGACTTATTAAAAGGTGAAGAACACGAACATGAGCATGAACATGGTGAAGAACATGACCATGACCATGGCGAAGAGCACGAACATCATCACCATGGTAAATATGACCCACATATTTGGTTAGATCCTGTCATTAGCCAAAAATTTGCTAAAGAAATTAAAGATGAATTAGTTAAGAAAGATAGTGAACATAAAGATTACTATGAAGATAACTATAAAAAATTAGTTAAAGACTTAAAAGGCATCGATAAAGATATGAAACAAGCAGTTAAAGGTAATGAAGGTAAAACAGTTTATATCTCACATGATTCTATCGGTTACTTAGCAGATAGATACAATTTCAAACAAGAAGGTATTCAAAATATGAATGCTGAAGAACCTAGCCAAAAAGATTTAACAAACATTGTTAAACAAATTAAAGAAGATAAAGTCAAATATATCTTAGCTGAAGAAAATGTATCGAACAAAGTTGCAGAGACAGTGAGAAAAGAAACAGATGCAGAAACAATCAAATTCTACAATATGGGCTCACATACGAAACAACAAGATGACGACAAAAATACGTATCAATCATTTATGAAAGAGAACGTTAAAGCGATTGAAAAAGCCCTTAAAAATGAATAATACCATTTAAAATACAAGGTGACAGACCTTCGTGTATAGATCTCATGACAAGCGTCATGAGGTCTTTTTTATAAATTAGAAAACTTCTTTTGACAGAAGAAAATATCTCTGATACTTTAAGGTAGAACGACTATTCTATTTTTAAATGAGTGATAATGATGTCGAAGAAGAAAAAAGATTTATTAGAAGTTGCCGAGCGACTGTTTTATGAATATGGATTCAATGGTGTAGGTTTAAAGCAAATTATACAGGAAGCCAACGTAGCAACGATGACTTTATATAATCATTTTGAATCAAAAGAGCATCTTGTTGAAGAAGTATTAAAACAGCGTGAAGAACGCTATTGGCAGTATTTAGATAGTTATGTAAGTAATCATCCAGAACAACCCTTTATTAGTGCGGTCAAAGCACATTGTAAATGGTTGAAAGATTACTCGTATATGGGTGATTTATTTCTACGTGCGATAGAAGATTATGCAGATACAGATAATAACATTGAAGAAATCGCAAGAGGACATAAAAAGCGATTATTAGAATATTTAGAACAACTAGCTATAAGTAGTGGATTGAAGAATGCGCATGATCTTGCGAGTCGATATACGTTGCTTATGGAAGGAGCGACGTCAATGACGACACTTATCGGTGTTGAAGAAGCATCTAGTCATGCCTTATATATCGCACAGTTATTTATAGAGGAAGCTGTCGCAGAGTAAATCTGCAACAATACATCGAGTGTGGGATAAAAGTATTATTTTTTCTTAAATTAATTTCGTTATCGCCTAGCTTGTAGAATTTCTTGATGAAATTCTCTTTGCTGAGGCCCCGCCGGCAAGGTTGACCAAATTAAAGGAGCTTGTTACAAGTGCATGTTTAATTACGTCAACTACTGCCAACATATATTTGGAGCCTGAGATATCGATTTTTGTCCCAGACTCGTCTTTTAAACGATAAAAGTATAATGAACGTTCTATATAAAAAAGGAGGTTAAACAATGAAGTTTTCTAAAATTGTCTTACCAGGTATCGCGATGATTGCAACAAGCTATGGACTTGGGCGCTTTAGTTTTGGTTTATTTTTACCGAGTATTTCAAACGATTTAAACTTAAACGCGACACAAGCCGGGCTCATCTCATCGCTGTTTTATTTAGCATATTGCTTCACAATTATTTATGCTACTTTAAAAACGGACAGCGTTGGACCGAAACTTATGATTTTATTTGCAGGGTTATCAGTCTTAATAGGTCTCATGTTAATTAGTGTGTCTCATGCGGCATTGTTACTTGCAATCGCAGTTATATTCGCCGGGGGAAGTACAGGTTTAGTTTCACCACCATATGGCTACGCGATTTCACTATGGGTCAAATGGCATGAGCAAGGTAAAGCAAATACGTGGATTAATTCAGGGACAAGTTTAGGTCTCATGTTTACTGGTGTAACTGCGATGCTACCGTTTTTAAATTGGAGAATGACCTATTTAATATATAGTGTTATTGCAATCATTGTCATTATTTGGAACTATTATGCAATCCCATCATTAAACAAAGAATTGAAGATCGAAACAGGGTCTTTCAACATTAGAGACGTCAGTACCAGTAAAAAGATTATTGTTGCCTCAACAATATTGGGATTTTCAACAGCGCCATTTTGGACATTTTCTAAGTCCTTCGTAGAGAGTATTGGTACATATTCCAATGTTAGTCTCTCTGTGTTTTGGATTTTAATTGGTGTCTTCGGTATGGTAGGTGGCATGTCTGGTGCTATGATTGATCGTTATAGTTTACGTTTCTCATACATGATTGGTGTCATCTTTCTATCTCTTGCCTCCATTGTATTAGCATTCGCATATCATTTATGGATGATTCCATTTATTGCTTCATCTTTATTTGGAGCAAGTTATATATTTATAACAGGTGTGCTATTAGTTTGGGGCGTTAAAGTCTTCTTGAAAAATGCCTCGCTAGGCATCGGCATTCCGTTCTTAATGTTAGCAGTAGGACAAGTATTAGGTTCTGTAGTGGCTGGTTCTTTAGTAGATCAATTTAACTATACTATGACATTTCTTATTTATGGTTTGATTGCGTTATTTATTTATCCAAAAGTCAATGTAAAACCTATGAAAGTAGATGAATCTGAGGACTATACGAAAGTACAACTTAAAAATAAAGATGTGCTGAATATTGAAGACTAAGCGGTAAGTCTTACCTCCCTTTAGTAAGAAGAACATAGAAATGGCTATACATCCATGTTATGGTGTTTATGTATTCAAAGCGTGTCGTGTCCCGCTCCTTATATTGTTTATAAATAGGAATAAATTGTTGTTCATTCAAAAGAAAACAATTCCATTTATATAAATTTAATATTTATTAAAAATTAAAAAACTTTAATTATTAATATTGTGGTGCGAGTCAAATAAGTTATATAATAAGTTAAAATAAAAGTTAATTAATTTGATACTTGAAGAAAGCAGGGACGAGTATAGTGAACAAAGGGGTAGCATTAAAGAAATATTCACACATATTAATTGTCATCCTAATGACAGTAGTATTATCTTTTCTGTTTCAATTAAATGATGCACATGCATCTACTAAAAGTAAGGATTTAAGTGTTCAACCAACATCTCAACAGCACAACCCAGTTAAAGGGGCTAAAGGTAACGTTGCAACGACTCAAGCTAAAGTGCAAACACAGCCTAAGGTAATTAATCGCAATCAAGTGACTAAAGTACCTTCTAAACAATCACATGTGGTAATGCATCGTACGACAGCACAACCTTCATCGCAAAACGTTTCAAAACAAAAGCAACCAACTAAGGTTAACAAAAAAGTTGTCTCAACAAATAAAAAACCACAAAATGCATCAAAAGTAACACGTACACAATCTGTGAAGCCACAGTTATTAGCACAAACTACCAAAACGAAAAGTAAACCAATTACGAAAGTGGCAGTTGCAAGTAAGACTAAAACTGCGAAACCAAGTGCGCAAACAACAGTAAAAGCGTCTAAAAAAGCATCATCAACGACGAAAAAGAATTACTATAATCAAGCGCCTAAGCGTTGGCCATCAAATGTGCCAGGCGGTGATAATGTACGTGATTTCGGTCAAACGACGAAAGAATCCGGCATTGATGACGCACTAAAAATTATGAAGAGATCAGGCAATAAAGGTGTAACCATTGAGCACGCTAAAGCGAAAGATGCAAATATCGCAACAGTTTATAATTGGAATCCAAAAGCAAAACAATTAACATATGGCACTGGTACAGCAATTGGAAAGCATACGATTCTAACTGCGAATCATGTTGTTAATGATCAAAGTGCGCATAAACCTTTAACACCGTCACAACCACAAAATATGCGTATTAACATATTACAAGAGGGATCTAAAATTGTGCGTACACTTGAAGTATTTGGTGTTCAAATGCTGCAATATGGTGATGTTTCTCTAGTGTATACGTATGAAGATATTTCAAAGTATATGAAGATAAGAAAGATTGCATCAGAAAGTTCGATTAAAGCTATGAAAGCAAACACACCTATTCATATGTACCACTATGGTAAGCCGACTGGTAAATATAAAAATGATCCTGCCGGCACAATGTATCATTCAAAAGGGAAATACACGATGACTGCACGTAATGTGAACCCGATTGGCTATTATCAAATGATGGCAGAACCAGGTTCTTCTGGTGGGGCAGTATTGAATAGTAAGAATGAAGTGATTGGTATTCATGCTTTCCGATTAAACTCAGGTGATTATAAAAAATACAATTTAAATACGATGGCAGAAATCAGAGACAAATTACGCAAAGAAATTATTGATAATATTGTGTAACAATCTGATTGCGACAGTGAGCGGGATGACAGAAGTTAAAGCTGGTCAATATCCTGCTCTTTTTATAGTTACTTGAGGTTATGCGTCATAGCCTGAAGGAGAGTTGTGATTCAAACGAATATGGACTGTTTTAGGGATATTTTAATGAAAGAGTGTCATTCATTACAAGGAAGTTAGACTGCGGTCACTAACAGGTAAGCCTAACCTCAACATTGGATTTTACTTAAATACATCACTAAAATGACGTAGTATAGACACTGATCATATGACAATCAATGTCTATACTACGTCGCATGTTAAATATTAATTTACTTTTCAGCCAAGTACTTCACAGCTACCTCTTTGTAGATATCGATGTATTTAAGGTACATCTCTTTTTCAATATATTCATCGACTTGATGGGCCATAATCGTAATTCCTGGACCAACAATAGCAAGATCCACATTGTTTGGATTATCACCTAGAAGACTAGATGCATCTGTAGTACCTATAAATGCTGCGACAAAGACGTCGTCCTTATTCACATAATGTGGTGCAACGTCTGTAATCACTTTGATTAAGGTGCTGTCTTTATCACTTGTTACAGGACGATGGTCACTTACAACTTCAAATGACAATGCATCGCGATTTACTTCGTCAATCGTTTGCTGGAATAATGTTTTAACAAAGTCATTATTATACTCAGGTACAGGCCGTACATTGTATTCAATTGAGGCCTCTTCAGGTACAGAGTTGAATTGTTTACCACCTTTGATAACTGAACCGAGCATGGTAAAGCCAGATGCAAAATTTTCCGCTTCCTCACTTAATGTGCCTTTCATAAATTTATTTACCATAGGTGCGACATCCAACGCATGATGCAGGTCATGCTTTTTAATATCCGCATACTTTGAATTTAACTGATTGATAAATTGTACAAGTGTGTTAATTGCGTTGTCTCCTAGAAATGGCATTGAACTGTGGGCAGCGACACCTGTGGCCGTCACTTTACATGCCATAGACCCTTTATGTGCATAGAAGACACCATTATCTGTTGGTTCCCCGATGATTAAGCCATCAAGATCATCTAAATAACCTGCTTTCGCAAATAATTTGGCACCTGCCTGTTCTTTTTCCTCTCCAGTCGTCGCCAGTAAACGGATGGTTCCCTTTGGTAGCGCGTCAGACATTTTTAATTCAATCAGTGCAATCACTATTCCCATCAAGGCGCCTTTCATATCCGTTGTACCACGTCCATATAATTTGCCGTCTTGTTCAGTGAGTTTAAATGGTGGGTAAGTCCATTTCTCATGATTTCCGGCATCAACAACATCCATATGCCCACTCATTGCTAATATCGGAGAACCACTACCGATTTCAGCGACTAAATTTGCTCTAGTCTCGCTCACTTTTAATATTTTAGATGGTATTTCGTAGCGTGCTAATACGTTTTGTAAATAACGACAAACGTCTATTTCGTGATCATTTTCTGACTGAATTTCAATAATATCTGCTAGTAACTCAATTTTATCTTCTTCTTTAAAAGTCCACATATGTATCCCAACCTTAAATTTATTATTAGTATTATGTATACATAAAGTGTAATTTATAAACATAATAATGGATATTCATCCTAATATATTTTATAAAATTGCATGTTAAATGATATAGTTATCAAAAAAGGGTTACATTCGTAATAGTTAATGTAATATACTATCGAAGTTGTGAACAAATGATGAATGTTACATATTTATTTTTATATGATTTAAAATAATGTGATGATTTATTTGTTCGATACTTTAAAATCAAGATTAAAATTTAGAAAAAGAGAAAGTTTTATGAGGGATAAGAATTATGGGTGAGAGAGAAATGATAACACCTAGAACATTTATATTTAATGTATTAAATGGTGTTGCTTTAGCAATTGTAGTAGGTATGATTCCAAACGCAATTTTAGGGGAGTTAAGCAAATACTTAGGTCAGTATAATGATATATTTACGAAAATCGCCTTTGTAACGCAAGGTATTCAATATTCAATTCCAATTTTGACAGGTATATTGATTGCGGCACAATTTGGCTTAACACAATTACAAACCGCCGTAACAGGGGCAGCTGCTTTTGTGGGGTCTGGTGCATCGACATTTGTAGATAACAAGTGGGTCATTGTTGGCATAGGTGATTTAATTAATACGATGATTACTGCTTCCATTGCGGTAGGCATTATTTTATTAATTGGCAATAAACTGGGTAGTTTAAATATGATTGTGTTGCCTATCGTTGGTGGTGCGGTGGCTGGATTACTTGGATTATTAATCTTGCCATATACTAAATTGATTACATTAGGATTAGGAGATGTTATCAATGGTTTAACGAATACACAACCTATTATCATGACGGTATTGATTGCAATGATATTCTCTATCTTAATCGTGTCTCCGATATCATCTATCGGTATAGGTTTGGCAATTGGAATCTCAGGATTAGCCGCTGGTTCGGCTGCAGTGGGTGTTTCAGCAAGTGCAATAATGCTTGCGGTTGGTAGCTGGCGTGTGAATAAACCAGGTGTTCCGATTACAGTATTACTTGGCGCAGTGAAATTAATGATGCCGACGCTAATTCGCCATCCAATGATGATGGTACCAATTATTTGTACAGCAGGTGTTTCAGGTTTTGTTGGTGGCTTGTTAAATATTAAAGGTACGCCAGATTCAGCAGGTTTCGGATTGATTGGTCTTGTAGGACCTATTAAATCATTAAATTTACTAGATATGGGTACAACGAGTGGCTTATTGATTATCGCCATTACGTACATCATTGTGCCGTTAATTTCTGCACTGTTTTTCCATTATTTATTTACAAAAGTATTAAAACTCTATGATCCTAATATCTTTAAATATAAAGTTTAAGCCAAATATTAAACATAAATTGTCAAAAAGATAACTCATGTAGGTAATTTAATATTTTGATACGCATTTGACTAACATTTAAGATAGGTATATGATTATTAAAAATTAATATTGAATTTAAGGACAAGAACTTTATGGTCAATTCACAGAGAGGGAATAAGTGCTGAGATATTCCTAAATTTAAAATAAAGTTTACTACCTTTATATACATTACATGGAAACATGTAACGTTTCATACGCGTTAAAGTATGACTAAAGTGCCATCTCTTGAATGAGATGGAATGTTGGGTGGAACCACGGGTATTCAAGACTCGTCCCTTTTGTAGGGACGGGTTTTTTATTTTATATAAATGTTTAAGGAGAGATGTATCATGTCTAATCAACAAATTCATATTCAATTTCCAGATGGAAGTAAAAAAGCGTATCAAGCAGGTGTTCTAGCTAAAGAGGTAGCGCAATCTATTAGCCAATCTTTATATAAAGAAGCGGTCGTTTGCCGAGTAAATGACCGCTTAGTTGATTTGACCCATCCTCTCCAAGCGGATTGTGAACTCACATTTTACACTCTTAAAGATCAAGAAGGTTTAAATGTGATGCGACATTCTGCGGCACATGTCTTAGCACAAGCACTTACTCGTTTATATCCTGACGTAAAATTAACAATTGGTCCTGTCATTGAAAATGGCTTTTACTATGATATTGATTTAGATGAATCGATTAGTGAAGCAGACTTAAATAAAATTGAAAAAGAAATGAAGAAAATTCATAGTGAGAATTTAAAATTTGTACGACAAGATTTAAGCTATGCAGAAGCTAAAAACATTTTTAAAGATAATCCTTACAAATTGGAATTGATTGAAGAACATAAAGATGATCAGCTTTCACTGTATCAACAAGGAGAATTTATAGATTTATGTGTTGGTCCACATGTGCCAAGTACAAAATTTGTAAATCACTTCAAATTAACTAAAGTATCAGGTGCATATTGGCGAGGTAATAGTGACAACAAAATGTTGCAACGTATTTATGGTGTAGCATTTAGTTCTAAAGATCAACTTGATGACTATTTTGAGTTTTTAAGAGAAGCAGATGAACGCAATCATAGACGTTTAGGAAAACAATTAAAATTATTTATGTTCTCTGAAGAAGCACCAGGTATGCCATTCTATCTTTCAAATGGTCAATTTATTCGAAATCAAATGGAAAGTTTCTTACGAGAAGTGCAATTGAAACATGATTACGATGAAGTAAGAACACCATTAATGATGAATAAACGACTTTGGGAAGAGTCAGGACACTGGGATCATTATCATGAAAACATGTACTTCACTAAAGTAGATGAAAATGATTATGCATTGAAACCAATGAATTGCCCGGGACATATGTTAATTTTCAAAAATGAATTAAGATCTTATAAAGACTTACCGCTTCGAATTGCTGAATTCGGGCAAGTACATCGTTATGAATTTAGTGGTGCGTTGAATGGTTTACTACGCGTGAGAACGTTCTGCCAAGATGATGCGCATATCTTTATTATGAAATCTCAAATCAAATCAGAAGTACAAGAAATTCTGAAGTTAATTGACTATATCTATTCAGTCTTTGGCTTTGACTATAGTATTGAACTATCAACACGACCAGATGATTATCTAGGTGAAATTGATTTGTGGAATGAAGCGGAACAGTCATTGGCACACGTGTTGGATGACCTTGGTTTGGCATATTCAATTAATGAAGGCGATGGTGCCTTCTATGGTCCTAAAATTGACGTACACATTAAAGATGCATTAAATCGTAGTCACCAATGTGCAACAGTACAATTAGACTTCCAAATGCCAGAAAAATTTGATTTAACTTATATCAATGAACAGAATGAGAAAGAACGTCCAGTTGTATTACACAGAGCAGTCTTCGGCTCTTTAGACCGCTTCTTCGGTATCTTGATGGAACACTTCAAAGGTGCATTCCCATTATGGATGGCACCTGTACAAGTGAATTTAATCGGCGTATCAGATAATAATGATGACTACGTCCGTAAAGTGGCAGACACATTAAGAAACGAGAATATTCGCGTCGCTATAGACGACCGAGATGAAAAGTTAGGCAAGAAAATTAGAGAAAGCCAAATGAATAAAATTCCATACACATTAGTATTAGGTGACGATGAACAACAACATCACACTGTTTCAGCTAGAAAATATGCACATGATGATAACGAAACAATGAATATACAAGAGCTTGTTGAAAAATTAAAACATGAAATTGAAATCAAAGCCTTATTAGTTTAATGATATAATCTGAACTCAACCAAGCCTATCAGAGTATGAACACTTTGATAGGCTTTTTTAGGTTCTAAATATTAAATATAAATATGAAAATTGTATAATAATTATATAATGTATTAAAATAATAAAAATACTAAATTATTAAGGGTTATAAAGATGATTAAGCTAACAGATTTTATACAGACACCAAATGTAAGTAAAACTAAAATTAAATTCAATATGAATGCTGGAGATATTAATAAGCGTGCATGGGACTTTTTGTTAGAAGATAGTGAAGATTGGATAGTTATGAACGCATGGAAGACTAGACAAAATAATAATAATCTCAATAAGGCCGATTATTTAATAGACTTAGCTCAATATTATCCATATGGGCCAGAATATTTTGTCTTTGGCGGTATTTATAAGGTTGAAAAGATCAATCCAGAAGTATTTAACCAAGTTGGGTACAAACTAACATTACTTGATGATTATAAAGCATATCGAAAAAGGCTCATTATTAAAATACAAAAACCGATTGGCAGAGATGTATATAATCGTCGCTATTCAACTGTACAGGAACAATTAAATCCAGAAGTTTATGAAATAGCGCCAAATGTTAAGTTGGGACATTTTAAAGGTTATCAACATGTGTGTTTAAAGCATAAAGAATTACAACAGATTATAGATAGAAATGAACCAAGTTGGAAAGATGCATTAAGTCATGTTAAAGGCGTTTATGTTATTACTGATTTAGAAACGGGACAACTCTATATAGGATCAGCGTCAGGCAATACTGATGGGATTTGGCAACGATGGTCGAACTATGCAAATTTAAATAATTTAACCGGTGGCAATAAAGAATTTCTAACTATTTTAAATGAAAAGGGTAGAGAATATATTATTCAGCACTTTCAATACGCTATCCTAGAAATATTTGATACAAAGACAAAGACCAATACAATAATTGAAAGAGAGAATTATTGGAAAACAGTATTGGATACGAAAAAGCATGGTATGAATCATAATTAAATTTTAAGACATAACACATTAAAAAAGGAGTTTGTATATGAAGCCCATTGAAACAATGCAATCATATCATTTGCTAGAAAGGTTATTTTCAAATTCTGATGTTTCATATGTGGTAGAAGAATGGAATCAACAATATGAAGCGGTAGAAATTAAAACACCAAACGGTCATTTTAAAAGTAGGTTAGCTCAAAAGACGCCTAATAAAAAAGGTTACTTTTTCGCTATGTGGAAAAAGGATGAGAATCATACGAATGCACCTTTTACTAAAGAGGATATAGAGGATAAATTAATAGTAAATATTGTTGATAATAATCATCGAGGTCAGTTTATATTTCCTCAAGATATATTGATCAAGAAAGGTATTTTAAAAAGTGATGCGTTTAAAGGGAAAATGGCATTAAGAGTGTATCCACCGTGGGAGACAGAATTAAATAAAACAGCAACTAAGACACAAGCATGGCAGTGTGCATATTTTAATGAGATAACGTATGAATAAGTACCCAAGCTACATTTTGCAGTAACAAAAATATTATAAATAATAAGCCAGTAAATGAATTCCTAAAAATTCATTTACTGGCTATTTTAATAGGAGGATGATAATAATATATTAATTTAATTTCTTAAATGCGTTGTTTTTAATTAAGTCTATTCCATGCTTCCATGGATTGTTTCGATATTGTGTTTCATCATTTTATAATATGAATCACCTTTAGAACCTTTTTCTCCGATTGAATCGGTAAAGACTTCTCCGTAAATCTGCTTACCAGTTTCCTCAGATAAGCTATTCATAGATTTTTTATCTACACTTGTTTCAACCAATAAATGTTTGATGTGATTGTCTTTAACAAACTTAATAGCTTGTTTCATTTGTGACGGTGTACCTTGTTTCTCAGTATTGATTTCCCAAATATAGCCTGGCTTGATATCAAAGGCTTTTGAGAAGTATTTGAAGGCACCTTCACTTGTAATCATAGCACGTTCTTGTTTTGGAATATCATTGAATTTATCTTTACTGTCTTTGTTTAACTTTTCAAGTTCAGCAAGATAAGCATCACCTTGTTTGTGATAGTCTGCTTTATGTGAGGCATCTGCTTTCACAAGTTGTTCTTGAATATTCTTAACGTATTGAATACCATTATCCAAACTTAACCATGCATGTGGATCAATCTTGTCCTTATTACCTGTTTCACCATTTAAATAGATAGGCTTAACGCCTTTAGACACCGCGAAGACTGACTTATCATCTGTAGATTTGCCTGCTTGTTCTAAAGCTTTTTCAAACCAACCGTTACCAGATTCTAAATTGAAACCATTGTAGAAGATAACATCTGCATCAGTAAGTTGTTTAATATCTTTCGGTTTCACTTCGTATTCATGCGGGTCTTGTCCTACAGGTACGATACTATGGACGTCTACTTTGTCACCACCGACTTGTTTGACCATGTCATAAATAATGGAATTGGTTGTGACAACCTTCAATTTGTCATGATTTTTAGAATGTTGGTCACTAGAATTTGAACTACACGCTGCTAGAACTAGAATCAATGCAATAAGTAATGGAATAAATTTTTTCATGTTGTGTGTACACCTCTATACTTTGTTTTTAATTTTGAAAAGAGAAGGGTCAAGATATATATACTAAATGTTGCAATGACAATCGTTGCCCCGCTTGGAAGATTGTAAATAAAGCTAAAGTACAATCCGACAATCGAACTTACTACGCCAATCAAACTTGCTACAATCATCATTGAATAAAGATTCTTTGTGATTAAAAAGGCAGTCGATGCCGGTGTAACAAGTAATGCGACGACTAGGATAATGCCAACAGTTTGAATACTAGCAACGGTGACTAAGGCGAGTAAGAGCATTACAAAATAATGAATGACTGTTGTATTCAATCCACTTACGCGACTGAATGTTGGATCAAACGTTGAAATCATTAATGGTCGATACAATATGACAATCAGTAACATCACGATGGCACCAATAATAAGGGTTGTCCAAAATGTTTGTCGGGTAATCGCGAGCAAGTTACCAAATAAAATATGATGTAAATCTGTCGTGCTGTTTATCAGACTAATAATGATGACACCCGTTGCGAGAAATGCAGTGAAACTGATGCCAATCGCTGCATCTGGCTTTGTTTTACTATTATTAGAAATGTAACCAATTAATAAACTTGCAATCATGCCAGTGACTAATGCGCCGATGAACATCGGAATATTGAATAAGAATGACAACGCCACACCAGGTAAAACGGCATGACTCATCGCATCTCCCATTAACGATAATCCACGAAGGATGATTAAACTTCCGACAGTCCCACAAACCACGCCCACTATAATAGAAGTAATTAAAGCGCGATTTAAGAACTGATAATCAAATAAATGTTGAATGAAATCAGTCATTTGCTGTGTCACTCCCTTCATTAAACGTAGAAGTCACATTAAATAAAAATGTGCGATTGAGATATTGGGGTTGCATTGCTTGATGACTAGGACCGAAGAATCTAACTGTACGATTCAGTAAAAGAATACGGTCGAAATAGTCTTCTGCTTTAGATAAATCATGGTGCACGATAAGAATAAGCTTACCTTGCGCCTTTAATTGACGAAGTTTCTCCATAATAAGTTGCTCACTATTAAAGTCGATGCCTACAAACGGTTCGTCTAATAAATAAACTGTACTATCAGACATTAATGCTCTTGCTACAAGAACACGTTGCAATTGACCGCCACTGAGCTCGGAAATTTGTTTGTATTGCAACGCTTCTAAATCTAAGTCTCTTAATAGTTTTTGAAATTTTGTTTTAGACGCATGATCAACACGTTTGAACCAGCCAATGGTTTGATAGCAGCCAGATAGAATGACTTTCTCAACATTGATTGGGAAGTCTAAGTCTAATTGCGCTTTTTGAGGAATGTATGTAATGTATTGCAATTGTTTATGTATGGATTTGCCATATAAATACATCTCGCCACTAGCGTTAAACGTTCCGATCAAGCTTTTTAGCAATGAAGACTTACCCGCACCGTTGGGCCCCATGATGCCAATGATTTCCCCTGATATTGGAATCTTTAAAGAAATATCTTTCAGCACATGTTTATGATTTAAATGCAAATTCATGTTGTTAATTTCTATCAACAAACTACCTCCTAAATAAAAGTTTAGGTTAACCTAATTTATTTTATAATAACTTCCGAAAACAGAGCGTGTCAAGTCGAGATAGTCAATAAAAGTGTGGAAATAGTATCAATTCATTTCGGTAAATAAGTTTTAGAGTGAGCGTTAATCATTGATATGGCTACATTTCATCATCATTAGTTTGATTGACAATTAAAAATTTAAATGTAAAATATAAAACGTAATAATTACGATTTATAAAAAGAAAGGTATGATTTTATGGGCAAGATACCTGTAACGGTATTGAGTGGTTATCTTGGATCAGGTAAGACAACATTACTTAACCACATTTTAAATAATCGTGAAGGCCGTCGAATTGCGGTTATTGTGAATGATATGAGTGAGGTAAATATTGATAAAGACTTAGTTGCTGATGGGGGCGGGTTATCTCGAACAGATGAAAAATTAGTCGAATTATCTAATGGTTGTATTTGCTGTACGTTAAGAGATGATTTATTGCAAGAAGTTGAGCGTCTAGTAGAAAAAGGAAATATTGATTATATTGTGATTGAATCTACAGGGATATCTGAACCGGTACCTGTTGCACAAACCTTCTCTTATATTGACGACGCATTAGGTATTGATTTAACTTCTATTTGTCGATTAGATACGATGGTAACTGTTGTAGATGCGAACCGATTTATTAATGACATTAATTCTGAAGATTTACTTGTAGATCGTGATCAAGGTGCAGATCAAACAGATGAACGTTCAATTGCTGATTTACTTATTGATCAAGTCGAATTCTGTGATGTGTTAGTGATCAATAAGACGGATTTAGTTACCGAAGCGGAATTAACAAAATTAGAAAGCATCTTAAGAAAATTACAACCGGATGCTAAATTAATCAAAACGACAAATGCCGAAGTGGATATCAATGACGTGTTAAATACAGGTCGCTTTGATTTTGAACAAGCAAGTAATTCTGCAGGTTGGATAAAAGAATTAACTGAAGGTGGTCACGCTGAACATACACCTGAGACAGAAGAGTATGGGATTGGATCATTTGTCTATTCAAGACGTTTACCGTTTCACGCGAAACGTTTCAATGATTGGTTAGAACAAATGCCTAATAACATTGTTCGTGCAAAAGGGATTGTTTGGTTAGCACAATATAATCAAGTTGCATGCTTATTATCTCAAGCAGGTTCATCTTGTAATATTAGTCCGGTAACGTATTGGGTAGCTGCAATGTCGCCAGAACAACGAGAACAAATTCTTAATCAACGACCAGATGTTACCGAAAGTTGGGATATCGAATATGGTGACAGAAATACACAATTTGTAATTATCGGTACAGAATTAGATCAAGAACAAATTGTAAAGGAATTAGATCAATGCTTAGTAAATAGCGATGAAATTGGTAGTGATTGGAATCAATTAGAAGATCCATATCAATGGCAAATTCGAAAAGCTTAATATCATACCATCGTTCCAGTAGTTAATGTTTGAAAGACAACGTGGCTTAGGATGGACGATAACACCTCGTAGATTGCGTGAAATAATCAAAACGCCCGTTACGAGGTGTTTTTTATGGCATCATTCAGTGAATATAGTGATGATTTAAATTTATTGAATATTTTGAACAAACAGATGTTAAATTTATGTATAATAGCTAGTAAACACATAATAGGAGAGATGTAACACATGATGAAACAGAAACTTTCAATCAAAGAAAATATATTTATTGGTTCGATGTTGTTTGGTTTATTCTTTGGTGCAGGAAATTTAATCTTTCCTATTCATCTTGGACAAACAGCAGGTGCCAATGTTTGGCTTGCTAATTTAGGATTCTTAATTACAGCGATTGGGTTACCTTTCCTAGGTATCGTAGCCATCGGTATCTCTAAAACGAATGGCGTTTTCGATATTTCATCTAGAGTGAGTAAAGGCTATGCATATGCATTTACAATTGCCCTATATTTAGTAATTGGACCGTTTTTTGCGTTACCAAGACTTGCAACAACATCGTATGAAATTGCATTTTCACCATTTATTTCGGCTAGCACTGGAAAGTTAGTGTTACCGATATTCAGTATTTTATTCTTTCTAATAGCATGGTTTTTCTCTAGAAAGCCATCTAAAATTTTAGATTACATAGGCAAATTCTTAAATCCAGTATTTCTAGTATTGCTAGGTATCGTAGTTGTCTTAGCGTTTATTAAACCTATGGGTGGTATTAGTCATGCGCCAATAAGTGCAAACTATAGTAATAGTGTCTTATTGAAAGGCTTTATTGACGGCTATAATACACTAGACGCACTCGCATCACTCGCATTCGGGATTATCATTGTGACAACGATTAAGAAATTAGGTATTACCAATCCGAATGGGATTGCTAAAGAAACGTTTAAGTCAGGATTTATAAGTATCGTAGGAATGGGCGTGATTTACACGTTACTTGCTTTAATGGGTACGATGAGTTTAGGCCATTTTAAAGTGAGTGAAAATGGTGGTATCGCACTTGCTCAAATCGCGCAACACTATCTTGGAGATTATGGCATTATCATCTTATCGCTAATTATTATTGTGGCATGTTTGAAGACGGCGATTGGTTTAATAACTGCCTTTTCAGAAACATTCACAGAACTATTCCCGAAAATGAATTACCTTTGGTTGGCAACAGGTGTCGCACTACTTGCCTGTATCTTCGCGAATGTCGGATTAACTAAGATCATTATGTATTCAACACCTGTACTTATGTTTATCTATCCATTAGCGATTACACTTATTTTATTAACACTTGTCAGCCCATTATTTAATCATTCGACAATAGTTTATAAATTTACAACGTTCTTTACTATGTTTGCAGCATTCTTTGACGGCATCAATGCAAGTCCAGAATTCTTTGCGAAGACATCATTCGCGCAAACATTGATTGGCTTTGCCGAACACTATTTACCATTCTTTACAATTGGCATGGGCTGGATCGTTCCAGCAATTTTAGGATTTATTATAGGACTAATCGTTTATTCAATTCGTTCTCGTAGACATACACAAACACAATAAATATGCAGTTATAAGCTGTGAGCCTGGGACATCGATCAATGTCCCGCGCCCATAGCTTATTTTTTTTGCGTTCATTCATGACTTTGAAAAATTCTTATTGTGTAAATGTACATAGTGTAGTACTATTTAAAACGTAATTATTACGATTTGAAGTAAGCGAGGAGAATGAAATGACTAAGACTTATGACGTTTGGTGGCAAAAAGGTCAAGAATCAGATGATGATATGGCACGAGACCATCAAGAAGCTTGGGAGAGAACGATAGAAATGCTTGATACATCTGACATCGAAGGGAAAACGATTTTAGATGTGGGATGTAATCAAGGCGGATTTTTACGACAATTATACGATACAACACCGTTTAAAGAAGGTGTTGGCATCGATTTAGCACGTTTATCTTTGGAAAAGGCAGAGACATTAAAAGGACAACGTCCACTTACATACTATTTAACAGATAAACCACAAGAAACGAAGCACATATTTGATACGGCTGTAAGTACGTCTGTCTTGTACTTAATAGAGGATATTCCGCAACATGCGAAAGATTTAAAAGAGGTATTGAAACCAGGCGGCGTTTATTACGCTTCATTCGCGGATTTAACTCATAACCCGAGTCGTCAGTTTATGGATGACACGATTAATCAATATGGTGCCACACCGTCTCAGAATCACTCTCTAAAACATATCGTTGATAGCTTTGTGAATGCAGGATTTGAAGTTGCAGTAATGAAAGAACCTGTACCTGACGTGATTGATTTAACACATTATAGCGATTTTTATTTATCACCAAATGATTATTTACAAACATTATATGAAGAATCATTTTTAATCAAAGCAAGAGTGAAAGAAGGTACTGAGAAATGAAGAAACGTATATTAATGACGGTAGCAGCAAGTGCTACGCTCTTATTAGCGGGTTGTGGCAATGGTCAAAAAGAAGATAAAGATGTTACGGTATCGCTACCTACTGAAGCAAAGGCGGATAAACTTGACGCGCAAGGCTATGATGCAGCGATGCCCGTTTATAGTGCAGTGTATGATGCATTAGTTAAATACGACAAAGATAAGGGCGTTAAAGCAGGTTTAGCAGATAAATGGCGCGTTGATGAATCAGGGAAAGTTTATGAATTCCATTTGAAAAAGAACGTTAAATTCTCAGATGGTTTAGCATTAGATGCTAAGGCCGTGAAATTCTCGATTGATCGTGCGAAAGCGATGAATAAAGATACGACTGTAGAAACGTTAAAAAAATTAGATAAGGTCGTTGTTAAAAATGATCACGTGGTCCAAATTAGATTGAAATCTCCATCAAATCAAGTGTTAAATGAATTAACACAAGTGAGACCGTTGCGTATTATGAGTCCACATTCAGTAGAAGGTGGTAAAGTAAACGGTAAATTTGAAAAAGCGATTGGAACAGGTGCATTTGTTGTTGATAAAACTGGTAAAGAAAAAACGACAATGAAGCCAAATAAATATTTCGACAACGGTCACCCAGTCAATTATCATCTTGCATTCCAAACGATTGAAGATGGGGACTCAAGAAATTCTGCAGTACAAAGTGGTTCTGTAGATATTTCTGGTGGTGCTTTAGGTATGCTCTCAGATGAACAAATCAAACAAGATAAGAAAAATAAGAACTTAACGATTGAAGATAGACCTAGCACAGTAAGTCACTTTATGGCATTTAACCCTAAAAATGATGTATTAAATCATCGCGCAATTCGTGAAGCGATAAGTAAGAGCATCGATGCGAAAGACATTGCGGGCAAATCTGTAAATGGTCTGTTCCAGAAGAACGTACAATTTGTGACTAAAGACAATCAACAGCCACACGATTATGATATGAAAGCGGCTGAAAAGTTACTTAAATCAGAAGGCTATCATAAAAACGATGACGGCATCTTTGAAAAGAATGGCAAACCTTTATCATTTAACTTAGTCATTCAAACTGCAGAGTTCCCAAGTTGGAAAGATAAAGCAGAAAAAGTGCAACGTCAGCTTAAACAAGCCGGTATTAAGTTAAATGTGAAAACGTTAGATTCACAATCATACTATGATACATTATGGACGAAAAAAGACTATGATTTGATTTTCTATAGAACATATTCAGATGCATTAATGCCTTATAACTTTATGAGTTCAGTGTTTAAAAATAATGATGGTCAAACAGGCGTGTTAGCTAATGATGAAACATTAACGAAACAGCTAGACGATTTCCCATCAACCGTATCAAAAGAAGACCAACAGCGTTCGTTTGATGATATATTTAAACACTTTAATCAACAATACTATGGTGTGCCAATTGCTTATCCAAATGAGACGTTTGTAGTGAGTGATAAAGTAAAACAATTCAAATTCTCTGGACTTACGGATGCACCAATTGATTATAAAGCGTTGAAAGTTAATGAATAACAATGCTCAAACGTACAATTAAATTCATACTTTATTTAATCGTAAGTTCGTTTATTATCTTCATTTTAGTTGAGAAGACATCTGGTAATCCAGCGATTCTGTATCTACAACGTCATGGTTATACGTCGATTACGCAAGACAATATTGAAGCGGCACAACATCAACTTGGCTTAGGACAGCATGTGTTACTAAGATATATCGATTGGGTTGGACATGCACTTACGGGCAACTTAGGATACAGCTTTAGTACCAACGAAGCGGTTACTGCTATGATAATGGAAGCCATCATGCCGACGCTTGTGCTAATCATTGTCTCTAGTTGTATCATGTTGCCATTTGGCTATATTGTTGGTTACTTCGTTGGGACGCGTCCGCATACACGTTACGCTAATGGAATTCGTGGATTCGCCCAAGTGATGACCTCAATGCCAGAATACTGGTTAGCTATTTTATTCATTTATTATTTAGGCGTACGTTGGCAATTGTTACCATTTGTAGGTAGTGATTCATGGCAACACTTTGTGCTGCCCATCTTCACAATTGTTGTTATAGAAGGGTGTCATATCTTATTGATGACAGCGCATCTGATTGCGCAAACGTTAGATCAAGATGCGTATCAACTTGCGCAGTTAAGACATTTCTCGTTAAAAGCGCGTATCATCGTACAAATTAAAGAGATATTTGCACCACTAATGACTATTTCAATTAACAGTGTCATTCATTTAATTGGAAAAGCCGTAATACTTGAAGTTATCTTCAGCATGTCTGGTATAGGTAAATTGTTGATTAATGCTATTAACCAACGAGATTATCCACTAATTCAGGGCATTGTCATCTTTATCATCGTCTTTATTATGCTAATGAATTATTTAGGCGATGTGATTATCTTGAAGAATGAACCTAGACTTCGACGACGTCATACCCAGCAGTCAGGCAATGAGAAAAGAGGTGCGATGTGATGAAAAAATATCAAACGTACATCGCAATAGGTTCACTATTGAGTTTGATAGTTGTATTAATGACGTATGGTTTAATGCAAGACACGCAACATTTGGAACCACTTGAGTCACCTAATGGACAACATTGGTTGGGTACCGATCAATTAGGCAGAGACTTCTTAGTAAGACTGATTGTCGGTAGTCTTGTCACATTGAGTTTAACAGGTATAGTGATTCTATTAAGTGTTTGTATGGGACTTATCTTTGGCTTAATTGCAGGCATAGAAAGACGATGGTTAGATCAAATCATTATGTTTGTTGCCGATATGTTGTTGGCTATTCCGTCATTTATTATCGCATTAGTCATTTTAAGTTTAGTAAGTAACTCCATGATAGGTTTAATACTTGCTTTAACGATTGGATGGATAGGACGTTATTTACGTTACTTCAGAAATTTAACGCGAGATATTCAAAAACGTCCATTTGTTCAATATGCACGATTGAGTGGGAACTCAACATTCAAAACGACAGTAACACATGTGATTCCACATTTATTAAGTAATATATTCGCTTTGGTAACGGCTGACTTTGGCAAAATGATGCTCAGCATATCTGGCCTTGCCTTTCTAGGACTAGGTATTAAACCGCCGACGCCTGAGTTAGGAACCATTCTTTTTGATGGGAAAAGTTATTTCAACGGCGCACCGTGGCTCTTCTTCTTCCCGGGTGTATTGTTAGGAGGTTTCGCCTTATTATGTCAAATCATCAACAAAAAAATAACGTAGTAAATACGGTAGTCAACGTCAATCAATTATCGATTTTAGATCAAGAGAACGTATTGTTAAAAGATGTTGATTTGACAGTAACTAAAGGTGCATTTCATTGCATTATAGGTGAAAGTGGCAGTGGGAAATCACTGTTAACAAGAACAATACTTGGAATGAAGCGACTACAATTAAGTTATCAAGGAGATATTGACATCGATTTAACTAAAACAGATGCAGTGTTTCAAGATGTTCAAAGTAATATGTTTCAAAATATAACATTAGCTAAGCATTTCCAATACATTTATGAAGCCAATCGCACACATCTAACGAAACAGCGTATTAAGGATGATGTCTTACAGATGATGCAATTACTTGGCTTAAGACAAGGGGAACAATTACTTGAGCGTTATCCTTTTGAACTTAGTGGAGGTATGGCACAACGTGTCGCCTTTATAATGTCATTAATTAGACGTCCGGACTACTTATTTTTAGATGAACCGACGAGTGCACTTGATCAAGACAATGTTAAAAAGTTTATGCATTACCTTCTTAAGGCACAAGAACGCTACCAAATGACCATCGTTTTTATTACACACGATATTAACTTAGTGAAAGATTTTGCCACGCATATTAGTATTATGCAGCAAGGTCAATTGATAGAAAGTGGTGAGGCGGCGTCAATCTTAACTAAGCCGACACATAGTTACACGAAAAAATTAATTACGATTGCACATCGGAGACAACCTTATGCTTAAAATAGAGAGATTAACCAAATATATAGATACGCAACTGATATTTAAAGAGATATCATGTACAATGAATGACCAGCACTTGCTCATAAGTGGTGAGAGTGGTTGTGGTAAATCTACGTTAGCCAAGATTATCGCTGGCTTAGATACGGACTATCAGGGCGAATTATATCTTAATGGGCGTTTGCGTGAATCTTATACGTCTAAAGAGTGGATGAAGCACATCCAATATGTACCTCAATATCAACGTGATACCTTAAATCAGCGTAAAACGGTATTAGCTACACTATTAGAACCACTTAAGAATTACAAGGTAGATAAACAGCGTTATACATCAAGCATTGAAGCAGTGCTTGAACAGTGTAACTTACCACACGATATACTTAAGCAGAAAGTGTCGACGTTAAGTGGTGGTCAATTTCAACGCGTTTGGATAGCTAAAGCCTTAATATTAGAACCAGAGATTCTCATATTGGATGAAGCTACAACCAACTTAGATGTCATTAATGAAGAAGCTATACTTCAAATGCTAATGTCTTTAAAGACGACGCAATTAATCATTATTTCACATGATACTTATGTCTTAAGCCGATTTAACGGTATTCAATTACCGCTCAAACAATGGAATCAGTAGCGTTGAAATATAGTCACACGTCACCTCCCTCAGCCTGTTTTAAATCTTAAACAATAAAGAAGTTTGAAAATATTTAAAACAGGGCATATTTTACTAATTAAACCTTTCATGAAAAATGAAACGGCATAAGGTTTTTAACTTTTATAGGGGGATTGTCACATGAATATATACAAATTACGTTACCAACATTACAAAGATATCGTAGATGATAATATCTTAACGGTCTTTGTATTAGCTAAAAATGAAGAAGAAGTTGAACAATTCGCGAAAAAAGTAAGTTATGCAGTTGAGAGTATTACTAAAATCTCTCAAGAAGCGTATGAAAAAGAAAAAGAAAAAAATGAACACTTCGGACTTGAACATGCTGAAAATTATTTAGATTAATCGTCCGTTATTGTGAATCATTAGAAGAGATTAAGGCAATGAACAGTTGCGTTAATCTCTTCTTTTAAAATATAACAAGCGTGCATTATCTATTTAGTTGACAAGTCAACCAATACGTTATATAGTTAAATAGTTGATAAGTCAACTATATGAGGTGAGGCAATGCGAAACGATAAAGAATTTGAGTATCGCGATATTAAATTTATTGGAAAATTATCATCGAAAATATATAGACGAGGCAATATTTATATTACAGAGCAGTTAAAGCCATACGGAATTAACTATATCCAGGTGATGTGTTTAGTTGCACTCTATATTGAGAATGGTATAAGACAAGAAACCATTGTTGAAGACATCGGTGTAGATAAAGCAAGTGTGAATCGAGCAATTAAGTATTTGGAAGAAAAGGGTTATATTACAAGAGCGCGTAATCAAGACGATAAAAGAGCGTATAATTTATTTCTTACGCCTAAAGCAATGGCATTTAAAGAAATAAGTTGGGACATTTTAAGTAAATGGGAATTAATGATTTCCGAGGGTATTGATGCTCAAGAGAAAGCGATTGCTTTCGATGTCTTAAAGAAAATGTCGCTAAATGCAGACAAATACTATAAAAATTAAATGAATCAAGGAGTATATATCATGATTAATAAAGACAATATGGAACATGCAATTGTATTAGGTGGCGGTGGATCACTTGCGATAGGTTGGGAATTAGGATATCTTTCAGTCCTTTCGAAAGCAAATATCGATATGAGACACGCAGATTTAGTTATTGGTACCTCTGGAGGTGCTCAAGCTGGGACGAGTTTAACATCTCAACAGAGTTGGGACGAGATTTATGAACAACAAATTGCACCAAAAGCCAATGAAGCACCACCAGTAGACGACATGTCTGATATTTTTGCCAGATATGCTCAAATAAAAAATAGTGCACACACACCAAAAGAATGGATTGAAAATTATAGTGTCTATGCATTAGAGGATCACAAATTTAATGAAAGCGTCCATATTAATCGATTACAAAATAGAATTAAAGTATCCAATTGGCCTGAAAATCTGATGATTACGGCAGTAAATGCGAATAAAGCAGCGCGTGTTGCTTTAACTTCAGATAGTCAAGTCGACTTGCATAGAGCAATGGCCTCAAGTGGTTCATTACCTGGTGTGTGGCCGGCAACAACAATTAAAGGTGAGAAACATTTTGATGGTGGTTGTCATTCTATGGAGAATGCCGATTTAGCTAAAGGTGCTAAAAAAGTACTTATCTTTGCGACAAACCTTCCTGTATCAACACCATACAAACTTGAAGATGCGATAAAAGAACTCGAAGAAAGTGGTTCAGAAGTTAAATTAATTACACCAAGTAAAGCAGTGTTCGATAAATTAAATGAACTCGGTGGCAATACGGTTAATCCAGCTATTAGACCTGACATTTTTAAAGCGGGGGAAGCACAGGCCCTTGAAGATGTAGAGATGATACGAAGCTTCTGGAATGAATAAGCCTGATTGGCTTCCAAAGTAATGAAGAAAATAGATATAAAAGGGGGAACGCAAACATGTCTAACCGTTTCGATCATGTTCAACCACCCAATCAGTTTAAATATAAAGAAGGACAAACCATATTAAAGCAACAATATGATTTCGTCTGTGATAATCGAATTTATTTTAGTGAAACGATCTATCGAGATTTGCATAATCATTCATATCGCTTGTATGTAGACGTACTTTCGCCGATTGGAGATTATGGTTTGGGATTAGATTTTAATGATATAGATGCGATTTATAGCAAAGTGATTGAACCAAAATTAAACCATCAACTCATCAATGAGACGTTACCGGATATGAACACGACTGCTGAAAATATTGCGATGTGGATTTGGGATGAATTTGAACAACATCTTCCAGAACAAAATGATATGTATGAATTACAATTATTTGAGACTGACCGCCATGGGGTAAGTCTAAATCGTACAATAATGAAGTCGTAATGTACAATTGAACACTATAAAAGTATGGTTCTTAAGGATGTATTTTCAATTAAGTGCTATTTATATTAGTATTTAAAATTTAAATATTTTGATTATATATAAAACATTGATATAATTAGTATAGTAGAAAGTCTACAATTTTTTATTTTGGAGGAACATATTTGGGGACCACATTTAGTCTTATTACTTTTATATTATTATTAGTCCTAACGGCTTTTTTCGTTGCAACAGAGTTTGCTATCGTGAAAGTCAGAGAAACAAGAATTGCGCAATTGTCTAATGCAGGAGAGAAGAAAGCAATCGCTGCTAAAAAAGTTGTCGATCATCTTGATGAATATTTAGCTGCCTGTCAATTAGGTATTACCATTACTGCACTAGGTATAGGTATGGTTGGGGAATCAACATTTGAATTTATTCTACATCCGTTATTCAGTAGTATCGGTATTCCTGAAGCGTGGATACATCCATTTACAATTGGTGGTGCATTTGTTATTGCGACATTTTTACACGTAGTTGTAGGTGAGATGGCGCCTAAGACCATTGCGATTCAAAAAGCAGAGTATATTACATTACTCTTTGCAAAGCCGATTATCTTTTTCTATAAAATAATGTATCCATTTATTTGGATATTAAATGGTGCAGCACGATTAATCTTGAAAATGTTCAACATGAAACCAGCTAAAGAAAGTGAAGTATTCCACTCTGAAGAAGAATTAAAACAATTAATTCAAGATAGCCATGAAGGTGGCGAAATTAATGACAGTGAATTACACCATATCAATCAAGCATTTAAATTCGATAATTTAGTCGCAAAAGATATTATGATCGATCAAGCACATGTTAAAACACTCAATTTAAATACGCACTTTGATGATGCGATTCAACAAATTAAAGTAGATGCGTTTACGAGATATCCAGCTGTTAAAGATGATCAAATCGTTGGTTTTATCCATTCCAAATCACTATTTAACGTGGATCAGCCATCTAAGTTAGAGACATTTGTTAATCCAATTATCAACATTAAACCGGATACGCCATTGAAGCATATCTTGGAAATGATGAAGAAGAAAAAAGTTCATATTGCCGCAGTTTATGATGATGCAGATTTCAAAGGAATCATTACTTTAGAGAATATTCTGGAAGAAATCGTAGGCGATATTGAAGATGAATATAATTAATGTGAATATAGTCTTATATAATTAATACAATTGCTTATATTGACCCTATCATTGAGATTTGAAAGTCTGAATGGTAGGGCTTTTTTTATGGATCGATTTAAAAAATTGACATCCAACTCAACTTGTAACTATAATGGTTACATGAGGTGAGAAGATTGAAAATTAGCAGTCGTTTTACTGTGGCTGTGCACATTTTAGCGTTAGTCAAACTAGAACAGTCGCAACCATTAACGTCTTCTTGGATTGCCAGCAGTGTGAATACAAATGCTGTCGTCATTAGAAGGTTAGTTAGTAAATTAAAACAAGCGAACTTAATTGAAACACAGCAAGGTAGTGGCGGTATTCAATTGTTGAAACCATTAACGGACATTACATTACTTGATGTATATCAAGCGGTGGAAGTAGTAGAAGAAGGCGAATTATTCCAAATGCATGAAGACACGAATATGAATTGTGTTGTAGGTGCTAATATTCAAAGCGTACTTGAAATCGTTCTCTTACGCGCACAAGATGCGATGGAAGGTGTCTTGGCGAATGTTACGATGGAGGATATCGTTTCAGGTATCTTGCAACAAAACGGATAAGTCGTCATCCGTTATATCCAACTTGTAACTAAAATGGTTACAAGACAAAAGCAACCATACCAATTCACTATAACGACCTAATTGACGCATATCACCATTGAAATCACTATAAATACAAATAAGTGGAGGAATAAATAATGAAAATTGGCATTATCGGAGCAACAGGTAAAGTAGGAACTAAAGTATTACAAGAAGCAACACGTCGTGGTCATGAAGTGACGGCCATCGTCAGAAATGCGGCTAAATTAAATCACTCAGATGTCAAAGTGATTGAAAAAGATATTTTTAATTTAACAACAGAGGATATTAAAGATCTTGATGTCGTTGTTAATGCGTTTGGCGCACCACTCGGCGAGGAAGAAGCCCATGTTGAAGCAGGACGTGCGTTAATTGCATTATTAAAAGATGTAGATACAAGAGCGATTATTGTTGGAGGTGCGGGAAGTCTATTTGTGGATGAGGCACAAACAACTCGTGTCGTTGATACACCAGATTTTCCAGATGTTGTTAAACCAACAGCTAAAGGTCAAGGACGCAACCTTCAAGACCTTAAAGATACAGAAGGTATCACTTGGACATTTGTAAGTCCATCTGCAGAATTTGATGCGGAAGGTAAACGCACAGGATCATATACATCAGGTAAAGATCAATTATTAGTTAATAGTCAAGGTAATAGTTACATTAGCTATGCAGATTATGCGATTGCGATTGTAGATGAAGCTGAAAATGCAGACCACATTAATGAACGTTTTACTGTTGTTGGCGAACAAGCATAATTGATTAAACGAGCCATTTAAGACGAGTGGATATATTGTTTGAGTATAAATATACAAAGGGCGTGGAACAGAATGCTTTATGATTCATTGTTCTACGCCCGTTTTCTATGGCTAATACGATGGTTTTTAATGTATATCTTATTTCATTCCGGATTTCGCCATTTGGATAAAGGTCTTAGCTGCTCTGGATAACCGTTTTTTATCATTTTCTTTATATGCTAACACGACTTGATTGTAATAATGATGCGGGTTCAACTGGACAAATGCACCATTAAAACGATCAGATGTCATATCTTTAACACTTTTAGGGACAAATGTGATAGCAATACCTTCATTTACGAGACGAAGCGCGTTCTCTACACTCACCGTTTCCATCATTACGTCAGGTACGACATGATAATCGTTTAAGATTTGATTGGTTAATTGACGTAACGTCATTTCAGGCTTCAGCAAGATAAATTTTTCATTATGCAATAAATGAAATGGGAATTTACCATCATCTGCATGGGCTTTCGCTTGGTCGATAAGGTCATGCCCAGGCGGTAATGCTAGATAGACATTTTCTGTATACAAAATATCATAAGATAAATCCTCAGTGTACAACGGTAAAATTGTTACACCGATATCCACTTTCTGATCGGAAACAATTTGTTCGATTCGATGTGCCACTTCTTCTACCAATTCAATCTCGACGCCAGGGTAATGCTCGATAAACTTTGGCAAGATACTATAAAGCGTATGTGTAGCTAAAATTGGATTTACACCTATACGGATGCGTCCCTTTTTCAAATTAGAAATCGTCTGTAACTCATCGCGCATTTGCGTGTCGATATCCTCAATATCGTGTAAATAATCTAGAAATCGTTCAGCTGAATAAGTGAGTTCTAAAGGATTACTGTCGCGATTAATCAAAGTAACGCCTAAGTCATGCTCGACTTCTTTAATATAACGACTTAAATAGGGTTGAGATATATAAAGATGTTTCGCTGCGTGTGAAATACTGCCATAACGTTGAATAGCTTCTAAATATTGAATTTTATTTTTATAAGTCATGTAGATGACCGCCTTTCATCGTGCTATATATGGCTATAACTATTTAGTTATACATTTGATAGTTAAATACGTCTTTTACATTTAGACTATAAGGTCAGATAATAGATTTAGACATAAAACAGACACATTTTCCAGAATGCGTATTGTTAATTTCATACCTTTGGGGGTGACATGATGGACATGATTGGAACGATAGGGATTGTATTAGCAATTCTTTTCATTATATATATGTCAGACAAGAACTATTCTATTTTAGTTATAGGTCCTTTGGCATCTATTATAGTCATTTTGACGAACAATTTACCATTTTTCGACTCATTAATTGGTACGAAAGCGTCATATATGACTGGGTTAGCAGATTTTATCGTTAGCTTCTTTGGCGTTTTTATACTTGGTTCATTATTAGCGAAATTTATGGACGACAGTGGCGCAGCACAATCTATCGCTGAAAAGATTGTGTCAAAAACAGGAACGAATAGTCCATATGCTATTTTAGTTGCCATATTCATTATTACAGCAATCTTAACATATGGTGGTATTAGTCTTTACGTCGTTGTATTTGTATTAATTCCATTAGCGAAACCACTTTTCAAAGAGATGGACTTAGCTTGGAACTTAATCGGTATTCCAGTTATGCTTGGTTTGGGTACATTTACCATGACTATGCTACCCGGTACACCTTCAGTACAGAATGTTGTACCAACTAAGTATTTAGGCACAACATTAACAGCAGCACCGATATTAGGTATCGTAGGAACGATTGTCGCAATTGCATTTGGTCTTTGGTATATGAAACATGCATTAAATAAAAGTATCGCAAAAGGTGAATCTTTTGCAGACTATAATATCAAGGATATGCAATTTGACAAGAAGGAACAGACACCGCATTTTCTATTAAGTATATTACCAATTGTCTTGCTTATTGTGATGAATATCGTTGGTAGTGCAATGGGTATTTCCAATATTATACTGATTAGTTTAACGACAGCGATTATACTTTCAGCACTTCTATTCTTTAAATACATTCCAGTTAAAAGACAAGTGCTCAATGAAGGTGCATCTAATTCATTAATGCCAATGTTCCTTACCGGCTCAGCAATTGCATTCGGTACGGTTATTACATTAGCGCCAGGATTCGAAACGATTCGCTCATTAATATTAAATATTCCGGGTAACCCATTAATTAGCTTAGCTGTTGCATCAGCACTATTTGGTGTGATTACAGGTTCAGCATCAGGTTCACTCGGCATTGTGTTACAAGCATTTGGCCAACACTATGTTGAGATGGGCATTGATCCTGAAGTGATTCACAGAGTTGCAGCGATGTCATCATCAATATTTACAGTAATGCCGCACACAGGCGTTGTATTAACATTCTTTGCAATTACTGGTTTAACACATAAAAACGGCTTTAAATATTTATTCATTACAAATACCGGTGCCAACCTTTTAGCGCTGATCGTCATATTATTAGGCGTAATTATTTTTTAGGAAAAGGCAGCACCAAACACTTATAGGAGGTAATTTATTATGACAAGAAATGTAATCGTAACAGGTTCAGCACAAGGAATAGGATTTGCAATTGCGCAAGCATTTGATAAAGAACAGGATCGTGTGTTCATCTTTGATATGAATCAAGAAGCGGCAGACAAAGCAGCGAATGAATTAAATAATGGCGTTGCATATAAAGTAGATATTACAAATGAAGATGAAGTGTCACAAGCAATTAAAGACGTGAATAATCAATATGGTGCGGTTGATGTATTAGTTAATAATGCAGGTATTCAGCACATCGATAAAGTTGAAGATTTCCCATTAGATCAATGGAACAAAGTGATTGGTGTTATCCAAACAGGTACATTCTTAATGACTAAACACGTGTTACCTTCAATGAAACAACAACAAAGTGGACGTATTGTGACAATTTCATCAGCACACGGTGAAATGGCGGACCCATTTAAATCAGCTTATGTTGCTTCTAAATTTGCACAAATTGGTTTCACTAAAACAGTTGCGCTTGAAACGGTTAAAGATGGTATTACAGCAAATGCTGTGTTGCCTGGACCTGTGCGTACGTCATTAATTGAGAACCAATTAGCACACCTTGCAAAACAAGATGGCTCAACAGAACAAGAAGCAATGGAAAAATATATTACAGGTAAAATGCCTATGAACCGTTTATTAGAACCTTCAGAGATTGCAGCAACAGTTGTATTCTTAGCTTCTGAAGGTGCTACAGCGATTACTGGTGAAACAATCAGTGTTTCTGGCGGTTCAAACGCATAATCATCAATTATTTTAAAAAATTAAGAAAGGATGTATTTAAAATGGCAGAACTTAAAGAACAATTAATCGGAACTTGGAAATTAGTTAGATATCAAGATGAAGATAAAGATGGCAACATCTTCTTTCCACTAGGTAAAGATGCAACAGGATTCATCATGTATAATCCAGATGGTTATATGTCAGCACAATTAATGCAACAAGGACGTCAAGCTTATGAATCAGGTGACTTACACACAGGCACACAAGATGAAATGGCTGAAGCAGCACATGGTTACGTTGCATATTCAGGTCGTTTTGAATTAGATGAAGAAAATTCAACAGTGTACCACACAATGGAAGTGAGTATGAATCCAACTTGGTTAGGCGATACACAACCACGTTTATTTGAATTAGAAGGCGATACACTTAGCATTGTAAACGGCAATGTGCCTAACCAAAAATTAGTTTGGCAACGTGTGAAATAAAAATACTGTTCACGAAATGATTAAAGCGTACATTTTAAAGGTAGGCATGTTGTGAAAGCGATATGCGTGAGTCAATGTGATGTATAGCTTTCAATAATGGTACTTTGCACATCGTATACAGAGATAAATCAAAGGGAGATGTTAAATATGAGATACAATGAGTTCGAAGGGAAAACAGTTGTTATCACAGGCGCAGCATCAGGAATTGGGAAAGCTACAGCATTAAAATTTGCTCAAGAGAAAGCAAATGTCGTTATCGGAGATGTCGATGAACGTGCGCAACAAACAGCACAAGACATCAATGATAATGGTGGTCATGCAGTATTCGTGAAAACAGACGTTTCTGATCCAGAACAGGTACGCGCATTGATGCAAAAAGCACTTGATGAATTTGGTAGTTTGGATCACGCATTTAATAATGCAGGTATTTTAAATCAACCGAAAAAATTCGCTGATCTTGACCCTGAAACATTCGATAAAGTGATGAATGTTGACGTCAAAGGCGTATTCTTATCAATGAAATATGAATTAGAAAGCATGCTTAAAAATGGTGGCGGCACAATTGTTAATACTGCATCAGTTGCCGGATTAATTGCTGACCCTCAAATGGGACCTTACATTGCTGCAAAACATGCAGTTGTTGGAATGACAAAATCAGCAGGTTTCGACCATGCAACAGATGGCGTGCGTATCAATGCTGTTGCACCTGGCTTAACTGAAACAGAAATGACGAAAGCTTGGAAAGATGATGATGAAAAATGGCAACAAATGATTTCAGGTGTACCAATGGCAAAAGCAGCACAACCTGATGACATTGCTGACATCGTATTATTCTTATCATCTGATTCAGCAAAATTCATGACAGCACAAGTTTACCTTGTTGACGGTGGTCAAACAGCACATTAGTCTTCATATTTATAAGATTTAGTTGTAATGAGTCTAGGAAATAAAAATATAATAATGCTACTTTGTAAATTTGCAGTAGCTGACTGAACTGAGAAGGTGCTTAAACTAAGTGCCTTCTTTGTTTTAGTCATGCTTGTGGTCGGGGCCCCAGCAAAGAG
>NZ_JAFENV010000016.1:55567-176947 GCF_016892225.1 Staphylococcus sp. GDY8P47P
ATTTTACAAGCTAAGCAAGCTGGGGTTACTACGAATTCAAAAGAATTCTGTCCCACTCCTTTCGCCTTTGTCTTTATATTATAAGTCATTATCGGTATAGTTAGGTTCAAACTATATTATAGAGAAAAGTGAGTGGATAATGATGTCAGCAAATATTTGTGCCTATTTAGGCGTATCTGTCGATGGTTATATAGCGGATCAATATGAAAGTGTTCAATTTCTAGAAGAGGTCGAAGGCGAAGGGGATAATGGTTATGCTCAATTTTATGACAGTGTCGATGTTGTGATCATGGGTGGGAATACATTTAGATGGTTACTCAATAATGGCGTTAAGACAAATCCATATGAAGGTAAACGCGTCATCGTAATGAGTACGCAACACGTTACGATAGACTGGGATATTGAATTTTATAGTGGAGACCTAAAGCAATTGTTTACGCAATTTAATAATGACGCACTGGTTTGGATTGTAGGTGGCGGTGCCTTAATTTCTGAGTTAGTGAATTTAAATATGCTAACATCAATGCGCTTAACGCTGGCACCTAACTTATTAGGTCAAGGTATCAGTTTGTTCAATGATATTAAGGATAACGTTCATTTAACGTTGCGAGATGTGACGCAATATAACCAATTTGTAGAACTTAATTATGACATTAATTACAAATAATAAAAAAATTTAAATCAATTTATTGTAATTCTTAATATAAGTATTGCTATACTTGTTAATAATATGCATAAAGGAGGGAAAGACATGTTTCTTGCATGGAACGAAATTAAGCGTAATAAGCTGAAATTTGGATTAATTATAGGCATTCTTGTATTAATTAGTTACTTACTCTTTTTATTATCCGGCCTAGCGAGTGGTTTAATTAATATGAATACAGAAGGCATCAAGAAGTGGAAGGCAGATGCGATTGTCTTAAATAAAGATGCTAACCAAACTGTGCAACAATCAGTCATAAAAACATCAGACGTTGAAGGCAAATTTAAAGAAGAGGCGCCTTTGAAACAAATGGGCGTTATAGCATCAAATGGAGATAGTGAAGAGAATGCGCTACTCTTTGGTGTAACGTCAAATTCATTTTTGATTCCAAAGATTGAGGAAGGTAAAACATTTGATAAAGATAATGATGTCGTCATTGATCAATCATTGAAAGATAAGGGATTCAATATTGGTGATACGATCAAGTTATCTCAATCTGATGAGAAATTACATATCGTAGGGGTATCAGAAAGTGCTAAATATAACGCTTCTCCAGTTATTTTTGCGAATAATAAAACGATGGAAAAAATCAATCCAGCATTATCATCAGATAAAACCAATGCCGTAGTCGTTAAAGATAGTAATTGGAAAGATAAAAAGGTTGATAGTGATTTAGAGGTTATAGGTATCGATGACTTTGTAGAAAACCTACCAGGCTATAAACCACAAAACTTAACAATGAACTTCATGATTACATTCTTATTTGTTATTTCTGCTACAGTCATCGGCGTATTCTTATACGTGATTACATTACAGAAAAAGAATTTATTCGGTGTGTTAAAGGCACAAGGATTTACAAATGGCTTCTTAATGAAGATGGTATTAGCACAAACCTTTATATTAGCCTTAATCGGAACATTAATTGGTTTAATACTCACCTTACTGACAAGTTTAGTCTTGCCTGAAGCGGTACCTGTCCAATTTAATATTGGTACACTCATTATCTTTGGTATCGTCTTAATATTAACGTCACTTGTTGGTAGTTTATTCTCAGTACTATCTATTCGCAAAATCGATCCACTCAAGGCAATCGGATAAGGAGGTGCCACTATGTTAAAATTTGATGAAGTAACAAAAGAATTCCAAGATGGGAATCATATCATTGAAGCAGTTAAACCAACATCGTTATCGTTTGAAAAAGGTGAACTGATAGCCATTGTCGGCCCTTCCGGTTCCGGTAAGAGTACGTTTTTAACAATGGCTGGTGCGTTACAAACACCAACATCTGGTGAAATTTATATCAATGATAAGAAAATTTCGCAAATGAGTCAGAAACAATTAGCTAAAATGAGAATGAAGGAAATTGGTTTTATTCTACAAGCGACCAACTTAGTCCCATTCTTAACAATCAAGCAACAATTCCATTTATTGAAAAGTTATAAAAAAGATGTCTTAAGTACAGAAGAATACGATAAGTTGTTGAATGATTTAGGATTAAAAGAAATTGAAAATAAATTACCTTCTGAGGTGTCAGGAGGACAAAAACAACGTGTCGCCATAGCTAAGGCGATTTATACGCAACCATCAATTATTTTAGCCGATGAGCCAACTGCATCACTTGATACAGAAAATGCAATGGCAGTTATGGAAATCTTAAAAGAACAATCTAAACAACGTCATAAAACGTGTATCATCGTTACTCATGACGAACGTTTAACTAAATTCTGTGATAAAGTCTTTCATATGGAAGACGGACGTCTAAAAGAAAAATAAACAAATGAAAACACCCTCCAAGTAGGCTTTAAGTGGTCCTACTTGGAGGGTGTTTATAATAGGTTGAGATAACTTTAATCAACATCTATTTATCTTGTAATTCTCTCTCTAAATCAGTTTCATCTTCCATCGCGATGGTCGCTTTTTCAGATTCTTTTTTATATTTTTGATACATAATTACCAGTACAATTCCCCAAACTGGTGCAAAGAGTACAGCATAACGTGTACTACTATTGATCAGTAAAACAATAAAGATAAATGCGAAGAAGACTAGAATCGCATACGCCATATATTTGCCACCTGGCATTTTAAATGAACTCTCATTGTGTAATTCTGGGTTTCTTTTCACGAAGCCTAGATAAGCAATCATAATACATGTCCAAATCATAATATTAAGTACTGTTGAGAACGTTGTGATTTGAACGAATACTTTCGTAGCGTCTTTAAATATAGCGTTTAAGATAATCGCAATACTTAATAAACCACATGTTAATAAGATAGCGTAATATGGGACACCATGTTTATTCGTCTTATGTAAGAATGGCGGTCCTTGCTTTCTGCCGGCTAAACCGAATAACGTACGGCTATTAGCGAAAATACCACTATTACATGATGAAGCGGCAGCTGTTAATACAACAAAGTTAATAATTCCCGCTGCAAATGGAATACCAACTAAACCAAATAGTTTTACATATGGACTTTCCGCAGGATCTAATTGATTCCAAGGTACAACTGACATAATTACTGCTAATGAACCGATATAGAATATTAATATACGGAAAGGTACGTTGTTAATTGCTTGTGGGATTGTTTTATATGGGTTCTTAGTTTCCCCTGCAGTGATACCGATTAACTCAATACCAATAAATGAGAAGATTGCCATTTGGAAGGCCATTAAGAAACCAGAGATGCCGTTAGGGAAGAATCCACCATAACGCCAAATATTCGATACACTTGCTGTACCGTAGTCAGTCTTCATTGCGAAGACAACCATCACAATACCTACAACAATTAACGCAATAATTGTTATTACTTTAATTAGTGATAACCAGAATTCTAGTTCACCAAATAGTTTGGCGCTGAATAAGTTCATGCCAACAAGTACAAGAATTGTAAATGCGACAGTTAACCAGTTCGGTATTGCTGGATACCAAAACTCAACATATTTCGCGACAGCTGTTACTTCAGCCATGCCTGAAATAATCCATGTGAGCCAATATGTCCAACCAACCATGAACCCTGCCATTGGACCGATGTGATGATGCGCGATATCCCCAAATGATTTAAATCCTAAATTAGATAATAAGATTTCTCCCATTGCACGCATAAACATAAATAATACGAAACCAACGATAATGTATGTAAGTAAAATCGATGGACCTGCTAAATGAATGGATGCACCGGCACCTAAGAATAAACCAGTACCAATCGCACCACCAATTGCAATCAGTTGTATATGCCTATTGCTTAACTCCCTTTGTAATTTATCTGCCATAATGTTCGTCCTTTCATGAGTATATACATGACTTAAGGTTATGACTGACTATAAATACCCTTAATAATTAGTTAAATAATTGTATTAAATTATGTAATTAATTTTTTTGTTAAGATTAATGATACCCTATTTATTAATTTTTAATCAATTGATAATTAAATGCCGGGCTATTTTAACAAGCACAGGTACATGGATTGAAATCATTGTGATACATCAAATCAGTGGTTTCATTGGCGCTTTCGTTACTAAGGAAGACTGACGTTAGTCTAAAGTGTGATAACATCGGGAAACAAATCATTGTACATAGATGCTATTTGCATTTAAATTATAACTAGAGAAAATGAATAGAAAGTAGGCTAAATCATGCTTAATGACTTTAATGAAATATTAGAAGGTCGTAGATCAGTTAAAGGTTTCGACCCAGACTATAAAATTCCGCATGAGGAAATGAATGAGATGATTGCAAAAGCAACCAAAGCACCTTCATCAGTAAACATGCAACCTTGGCGTTTTGTTGTGGTTGAAAGTGACGAAGCGAAAGCGAAATTGCGTCCATTGATTCAATTCAATACGAATCAAAATGACACATCATCAGCAATGATTATTATCTTCGGCGATTTACATTGCTATGAAGAAGGCGAATATATTTATGAACAAGCGGTGCTTAATGGGCACATGCCACAAGAAGTTAAAGAACAAATGTTGCCAATCGTGTTAGAGAATTATAAAAATCGCACACGCCAATCAATGAATGACATTGTGAAAGTAGATAGTAGTTTAGCCGCTATGCAATTGATGTTAGTAGCAAAACAACACGGTTACGATACAAATCCAATTGGTGGCTTTGAACATGAAGAAATCGGAAAAGCATTTGGCTATGATTTAGAACGTTATGTACCTGTCATGATTGTCGCTATCGGTAAGAAAGCTAAAGAGGCACATACATCATTCAGAATGCCAGTTGATCGTGTCATCGACTATAAATAATACGTTAAACATATCATGCAAGACACAGTAGCGAACGCCATTGACAACTGTCGATAACAAGTTTTGGCTACAGTCATCCACATGGTGGGGCGGAACAGTAAATTCATGATGAATGCTGTTTCGCCCTTTTTAATTAAAATAAAGACCATGAACATGAACGGTCATATTCAATATATAGAAAAAGGGTATAGCTAAAGACGCAGAAATTCACAAAGGGTGATTCACATGGAAAATAAACAATTCGAGACATTAACACACATAGAAAAGGGATTATATGAAACTACAAAGGCAGTCTTACCATTTGATAAACGTTACCGTATCAAATCATTTGTATTAGAGCGACCATCAGGCAATATCATCATATATCATTCTCCAGGGTTAAATGAGGCAGATTCAGATATTCAATTATTAGGTGGTGCGACGCGCGTTTTAATGAATCATGAGCATGAATCTCTAGGTGGACACCCTCGGATTGATGTACCGTTTTGGATTCATCGAGATGATGTAGCCGCTATACGTCATACAGTGGCCATTGATGGGCAGTTCGAACAACGGGAGGCAATTGCAAATGATTTGGAAGTCATTCCTACACCCGGACATACGCCTGGTACAACCATGTTTCTATGGAATAATGGTGAGTATCGCTTCCTGTTTACTGGTGATTTTTTATGTGTAGAAGGTGGCGAATGGCGTACTGTGATATTGAGTTCAAGTGATCGAGACGCATCGATTAGAAGCTTGGAGATGATTCGTGATTTAGCGTTTGATGCGATTGTACCTTGGGTTGCGATTGAGGGTGAAGACGCAATTTATTATGTTGAGAATGAAGAGGATAAACAAAATAGAGTGCAAAAGATAATTGACCGTGTTCGTCGTGGTGAAAATACGTAAACATAATATGAATAGTTTATTAAACGGGGGGATAGCATATGAATATCAATAGAGGCATTAATCATATTGGACTGACTGTACCTGATATCGAAGCGGGAGTGGGACAGAATTATTTTTAAATTCGTCGTCCCTCTCCCAACTCGCTTTGCTTGTAGAATTTCTTAGTGAAATTCTTTTTGTTGGGGCCCCGCCCGCAAGGATGACTAGAACTGAAAAAGCTTGATTTAAGCGCATTTCAGTTCAGTCAGCTACTGCGAATTTGCAAAATAGCACCATCATATTATTTATGTCCCAGGCTCCTTAATGGCAAGATTGCCTATGATAGTCAACGAAAGAACGACGTGCCACGTGGTGGAGAAACGGTTGAACGCATACTTGGCTTAGAAAAAGGGGCCGCCATTATTCATAAACGTATGATGGTCTTTGGCAATGGACCGAATATCGAAATGTTTGAATTTAAAGATGCGTATCAAGGTCAAGTGCAATCATTACAGGATATTGGTTTTACACATATTTCATTTTATATCGAGGCAGAACATTTTGATGAAGCTGTTAAACAGTTAACGCGTGCTGGTGGACAGCCGATATCTGAGCCTCATGCGAATACAAAATATGAAGATACGGAAGGTAACCGTACCGTTTATGTGAAAAGTCCGTGGGGAAGCTTAATCGAATTACAAACCGTACCGAATGGATTTTACTATCCAGATGATAGCGAAGCAGCCGTTTTTGTGCCGAAATAGTTAGACGATTGATTAGTGAAAAATATATCAATATTCATTAATATGACACATTTGTCATATTTAAAAATTTAAGTATTTTCTCCTTTTGAATTAAGGTATAATGCCTTTATCAAGCCTTTCAAGGGGCTTAATGAGCTAGATGTTATAGGGGAATTCGGGCTGTTTGATAGATACTATTTTGAATATCTATGCTTAAAAAGGGTATAAATTTAAAGACATAATTTTTTTGATATGTCAACAAAATTTTAAGGGAGTAATAGTCATGATTGATATTCAAATTCAAAAATCAGAATTAATCGAAGCAATTGAAAGTATTGTAAAAGAAAAAGTATATGTTGAAAGTGACGATGCATGTGAAGTATTAGCGACTGAGATTGTCAATGGCTTGGAAGAGTTGAATAGCGATGAAACGCAAGCGAATAATTTGCTAGGTCTAAATAGTGAATTGCAGCACAAGGTTGATCAATCAAATGGCGCAATCGATAAAGTAACCGTCTCCACTGCAGGTAATGCCTCCAGTAACGTACAATCTATGAATGCGCGTGCGAAATAGTCAGTCGTGGTTAACATAATCATGATGAACAAGAGACCTTTCAAGTACAATGGCAATCAACGACAAATGATAAGCACCACCTATGTTAAGAAGCAAATGCTTTTTAAGATAAGTGGTGCTTATTTGATTTGTCATTTATTTATGAAAATAAGACTTTCAAAATATTAAATAAAGAACCTATTAATTGAAGCACAGTACCAGACATGAGAGGACCTCCCTTCGGTTAGATTGAAATATGTGTTAAGCCTCACGTGTTAGCGACTCACTTTGAACTAAATCATCGGCTAAACTATGCCAAAATTGTTGTAGTTCGTCTCTAGTACGCTTCGTATCAGAACTATCTTGACCTACAAAATCGATATGGTCCCAATCATGTTTCGTTGGAGTGACTTGCCAAATGCCTTTTTGATTCGTATCTGTAGCTTGAGTAAAGGCTTGATTAAATGGATGTTGTGACGAAATAACAGACACTAAGCCATCATTTTCTCGCCATTCTTTTTCAGCTACCTTACCGATCACATTAGCAGTAAGGGTGAACGGGAAATATAAATTTAAATCTGATTTTTGACGTCCGAATAATGATGCATGTGTTGATTCACCAGTGTATGTTTTATATAAAATATTTGGATTTAAAGATGTTTGGCGATTAAGATTTGTCGCGCCTTCACGTGTTAAATCATAAAAGCCATTGTCTTTTGTTTGCCATAATTTAGAATCTTTAACACGTTTGGCGTAGTCGATATAAGATTCATTCGGTTGTTGTTTTAGACCCCATTGAGACAGACCGAAGTCTACACGTGAATCTTTATTGCCAAGTACTTTTCCTGCGTCAAAGACAATTTGACGAATAAGCGCCTCGTTACCTAATAAATCTGATGCATGTGTGCCGTTATGTGGCGTACCAAGCGTTGTTATGGAAGAAATCATATTGTCGTGTTGACCTTGATATAATGGTGAAATTTCGCCACCATGAACACGTTGGTATTCCTGTTCTTCTGGATTACCATTTCTTAATAGTGCCTCTAATTGACGAATGGTCTGACCACCCATACTATGTCCAACTAGATGGACTTTTTGACCTGGTTGCCAATCTTTATAGACACCTTCGTATGTTTTGCCGTAACGCTGATGACCATATTTGGCAGCGTGTGCAGCCCCATAATCAACCGTTCCACCTTTAATATAGTAATAAAGTTCAACGGCACGATCGTAGTTACTACCAAATGCACTAATACTTGCTTCATAAGATTCATAACCGTTTTCTTCTAAATCTTGGCGAATGTTTAATTTATCGCCACCCCAATAATGTGCTAATACAGATGGGCTTATATCATCAGTAAAACCACTAAAGCCGTGAACTAAAATAATAGGATCTTGGTTTTTATACTGAGCTTGTTTCGCAACTTTATTGGTTTGATCTTTTGTGCCACTTGTCGCTTGAGATTTAGATTGCGTATTGGTTGTTGCGACTGCATTATTTTTAAGTGTATTTAACCCTGATTGTGCATCTTTATCTTCCTTAGAAGGGTTGTCGTTATTGAAAGGGTTAGTTTGCGCATCAATAGAAATGTTAACATGATCGCCCTTTTCTGTGTTGAGATTTTGTGATGCTTGAGTTGTCGTTGTCTCTTTTTTAGTTATCATTTGTTGCTGTGACGGTGTGGTTGATTTAAGTGCCTCGTTTTGATGGTTATCTTTTAGTTGTGATGGCGCTTGTTGATTGTCGTCTTTTGATTGAGTGGATTGCGTTGACAGTTGTTGTTCAGTTGCGCCACTCTTGCTCGAATGTACGTCATTTGAAGACACACTTGTATCCTTAGATTTAACAGTATTTGAATGTGGTTGATTTAAGTCCGCTTGTTTAGTTTCAGATGTTTGGTTAACTTGTGGTTCAGTATGTGGTGTCACTTTCTTAGTTGAATCATCCGTCTTCGATGATGGTTCAGATGATTGTAAAGATCGTTCATCTTGTTCTAATGATGCTGCGTGTTCTGTTGATGTGACTTCGTTAGTAGTTGTTTTAGAAGTTGGTGTTTCAGTTGAATGTGTTTGTTGAGAAGTTGATGTCACTTCTGTGTGTTGATTGTCTGTATTTGAATCTGGCTTCTCAGATTCTTCAGTAGAAGGTTGATGCGTCTCGTTGGAAGAAACATGATTCTTAGATGCATCCGTTTGATGAAGTTCATTATGTAAGCTTGTTTGATTGTTATTTTCATTTTTAATTTGAGACACATTGTGCTTTGCTTGTTCAACGGATTGAACTTGTCCCTTTTGAGCCTCTGGTGTGTCATTATCCCCAATAGATTGTGCTGACGCCGTATCAGGAGTTCCCAATTCCTGTTGTTTCTCGGCTGCCTGTGCTGAGCCACCTCCCATGAATAGCAATGTCGCTACTACAATTGATGACGCACCTACGCTTAATTTACGAATACTAAATCGGTTCTCTTTTGTTTTCATAAACAGCACCTCTATTTTATTTAATTTTTGAAAATGTAAATCAGTGAATCCATGTTAGATAAATAAATTAATAATTAGACGTGGTAAGAATTCAAACAATTTGCTAAATATCGCCTTAATTTCTTCCATAATGACCTTCCTTTCTTTTGAAAAGAGAAAACGTTTGCAGAACTAGATAAAAAAATATGTATTGATAAGGACAGTTCAAGTGGAAAAACGTATCTCTTTCAAAGTAATTTAAACAAATAGTAACCTTGCTCACTAGCAATTGTCAATGACTTAGTAGGAATCGTTTTTTATATGGCAACGAGTTGGGACGATCTTTAAATCATAAAAAAGACTGAAACGATCATCGTTCCAGTCTAGAAATAGCGGAGAGGGAAGGATTTGAACCAACGCGAGCAAAAAGCTCCTACCAATCATAAATGATTGGCCTCTTTAGCCAGGCTTGAGTACCCCTCCATAAATATATTTTTTAAATATGTTTTACAGTTTACCTCTATCAATTTATTTTGTAAACGAAAAATACTTTGTTTTTGTTATTAAATTAAAAAATAAGTCTAAAGTTTTATTAATTAATAAGTCTAAAGACGTATATTGTCCGACTAATATCATATAATAATATTGAAAAATTATTATATTAAGCGATGTATGTCGTGACATAGCTATATAAAAGAAAGGTATTGAGGAGAATAATATGTGGAAATCAAAAGTTGGTAAAACATTTATTGCAAGTGTAGTGATTGGAACAACGATGTTTGGTTATGCTAGTCATCATGATGAAGCGCAAGCTGTTGGTAACTATTATTATGATGGCTTACATGCAGGTGAGTACTCAGGATATTTAAAAGCTAAAAAGATCAGTAACAGTTCAATTTCAAACAAATATTATCCAAATGCATCCCAAAGTAATTTGAAATCTATTGGTCGTGTTTCGAATTTAAATGGTTGGAAAGTGGGGATTCCAGAATATAAAGGACAAGACTCAATGGGTACTGGTACGGTTATTGGTGCGCATACTTTTGTCACAAATGGACATGTTATTGATGATAAATATGGTAAAGCCGCAGCACCAAAATATATTAAATTTCAATTGAATCGTAATGGTAAATCAATACCTTATACTTTTCATGCAAATGAAGTCATTAAGGTACCGCAATATGATATTGCGATAGTCCACACTAAAGAAAATATGTCGAAGTATGCTAAACCGATACGTATTGCGACAGATTCAGAAATTAAAAAGTTGAAATTTAATACACCATTATATTCATTAGGTTACTCAAAAATTAATGGTGACAATACGAAACCATATCTTAGTAAATTTCGCGTAACACAATTTTCCCCTAATGGTTCAGAAATTCAAACGAAAGACATTTTTAGATCAGGTGCGTCAGGTTCGCCTATGTTAAATAGCAAATATACTACAATGTACGGTATGAGAACGTATGGACACAATTTAGGTGGTACTGCTACCGATATGTATGCTAAGCAAGAAGCTTCTGGAGGAGAATCTTTCAAAGGATATGCTGGCAAATTTGTTCGTCAACATATTAAGTAATTTGATTAAATAAATTGAATTACAAGCGTTTCGCAATTTATTTTACAAAGGGAGTAAAGGGTGGAGAGAAATGAAGAGAAATTATTTAATGATTGGTGCGCTTACTGGAACAATGTTATTAGCTGGTTGTAGTTTAAGTGACTTTGGTCTTGGAAATGGAGCATCCGACGATAATAACAAATCATCACAAACGGATAAATCGAATAACGATAGTAATTCGAAATCTGATAATAGTACTAATAATAAGAAAAATAATGATGCGAATTCAGTAAACAGTGTTAAAGATTTAAATCAAGCAGAGAAAGTGGCATTAGCGCTAAGTGATGACAGTGTGTCTAATATAGCGATAACTGCCAATGATTTAAAGCGTCATTCATACATTGAAAATAGTAATACTGGGAAAAGGCAACAAAGTATAGATAAATACGAATTACAAGCAACTGGAGAAGCAGTTGAAGACGCACCAGAAGGGATGACATTTTATAGTGCTTCACCTGGCAAAGGATCCTTTGCGACGTTAATCGGTGTGAGTGATGATAAAGTAGCAGTAATAGGTACGCAAAATATAGGCAAATATCAACAATTTATTCAATCCGACTTAGGATATGAACTTGATGTTAAAGATTTATATCATAAATATGGCAAAGATTCGGATTATAAGAAAGTGGCAAAACAAATTTCGATTAGTGGCGGTTCTAATAGTACGCATTCGGCCGACAGTAATGATAAAAATACGAAAGAATACTTTGCTAAAGTGTGGCTGACAGCACGAAATGACGCGGATGAAATATTTAATGGAGAAGACCATACGTATGAACCTATAGATATGTCGGGCAAACCGATTAATTCATATAATGAAGATGCGTCAGAGGTGTACCCTGAGGGAACGATCGTATTAGCACCGTCTGTTAATGCGTTAGGTCACATTACGTTTAAAGATAATAATGATGGAACAGTCACATTTTATGATGTACCAAGTCATTTCCAAGATCATCGTTGGATTGAAGATGGCTACTCTAAACAAGAAACTGCTCGAATTTTAAATAATGGTCAAACGAAGAAGATGAAGAACGCGTCAGATTCAGAAATTGAAAAGGTAGCAAGTCATATTACGTCAGAAACAGCTAGACAACCTGAAGATTTCGATAGTTCAAACTCAGAAGATAACGATAATAGTTCAAGTGATGAAACGGTGACACGCGATAATGTGATTGATAAAGTCGAAGCATACGAAGGGCATACCTTAGATACAGACACATACACTTATAAAGAACCAGAAAAAAATTCTGACGGCGATTGGGGCTTCTCATTTACTGATAAAAATGGTGAATTAGCTGGATCATATATAGTAACCTCAGACGGTAGCGTTACGAAATATGATGAAAACGGAGAAGAAGAATAAGTTAATAATATATAAGGCACCTCGTTAATTTAGTGATGTTCACTAAATTAACGAGGTGCCTAATTTATTGTAATTTGGAGATACATAGTTGAATTACGAAAATCTCTTTGCTGGGGAAAAGAAACGTAAGTGTTCACACACTGACGTAAGTAGTTCTAATGATTAAAATCAAAGAACTGCTTTAGAGCCTTTCCCACAGGAAAGCGAAATAACTTAAGCAAGCGAAATCTATCTATGAACTACTTTACGAACACTTTTATTATTTATAAATACCTTTAATCTCATCTAATCTTTCTACAAAACTATCAATATATGATTGTGGTTTCAGAATCTTAGCATGTGGCGCTAATTGATAAGCGATATAGTACGCATCGAAACGCGTACAATTCACCCATACTGTGATATAATCCTCACTTCGTTCAACAACTTCCTTAATTGAAAATTGCTGTTGGAATTGGTTCCAAAATTGATTATGAATTTGGAATAACACAGGATTACAAGTGCCATCTTTCTTAAATTTTAAATTTAAAATCTTAACAGACAGAATATCTCGAAGAAGAATCGTTTCAATCTCATGGTCTACCTCATATGTAAACCAATAGTCATAATGCATATACAAGATAGATAACGGTTTAACCACTATCTTTTTATCTTGAAGTTCAATGCGAACAATTTCTTTATTCACGATTGCTTTTTGCAGGAGCATGAGATGTTTCCCAGGCAATAATTCTTGTCTGATTTTAAATTGATGTAACGTACTCATTAAAACATGTTTATCTGAAACTTTCATTGAAGTAATTGAACTAAGTAAAAATTTATGAATATCGTGATGCAATATAGGCGTTAAGCTTTGAAGTTTAATGAGCAGACTCAGAATGCCCAAACTGTGTTTACTTTGAGTATCCTGCTTAAGTTCGTATCCTGCCAATTGATGATTATAAACGACTCTAGTATTACTAGGATTCCAAAACTCATTTTCATAAAAGAAAGTGTTAATCGTATTAATATCACGTTGAATTGATTTTTTACTTACATCAGTGAATTGATTTAAGTCTTGTTGCGTAACAACATAACCTTTAAGAAGCAAAGTTAAAATATTTAGTATACGAGTTGATTTATCCAAGAATTGGGTCCCCTTTGCATCAATTCTGTATTTACTTTGAAAATTAACTATATAGTATCATATTATTTTTGTAATGTGTATAATTCCAAATTTAAAAAATAGCGATATATCAATAAACATAAATAATAAGATAGCGTACATTTACAAAAGTAATAATCTATAAATGTTTTATTTAATATTGCATTTAAAAGAAAAAAGTGATAAATTTTTGTGTAAGCGGTTACACATAAAAGGAGTGGGAAAGTGAGAACGATTAAAGAAGTGGCTAAACAAGCAAATGTTTCAGTAGCCACAGTTTCAAGAGTGATTAATAAAAGTGGTTATGTTAAAGAAGCAACACGTAAAAGAATTGAACAAGTCATCAAAGACCTAGATTATTATCCAAATGAAACTGCAAGAACCTTATTCACAAAGAAATCTAAAACGATTGGACTGCTTTTACCAGATATGAGTAATCCATTTTTTACAATTGTTGCTAAAGGTGTTGAGGATACTGCAATTCAAAAAGGGTATCATGTCATGATTGGTAATGGTGAAATGCAAGAACATAAAGAACTTAACTATTTAACCACATTTAAAGTGAATAATTGCAGTGGCGTCATTGCTTCACAATTATCGACGCAATTTGCTTTTGATCAATTCAACTCCTATCAATTACCCTATGTTCTCATTGACCGCGTTACAGATAATCAACAATGTATCGAAGCAGATCATTATAAAGGTGGTCAATTACAAGCTGAGGCAATCATAGAAGGCAATGCGCAACGTGTATTAGTGCTACATCAAGACCTAAATTATCGCTCGTTTGAAGAACGATTCAACGGTGCAAGAACGACGTTAGAAAGTCAGGGCATTCAATTATGGATTGAAGATGAGCGTGATATCACAATGGATAAATTGCAGCGTTACATTAAACACAATGATATCGATAGTGTGATATGTAGCAATGATGTATCAGCACTGAAAATGATGAAATGGTTACATGATTTACATATTACTATTCCAGATGACGTACAAGTCATTGGGTATGATGATATCCCGTTAGCTAAGCTATTTTATCCAAGTCTCACAACCATCAAACAACCTGCTTATGACATTGGTAAGCAAGCAGCATTAGGTTTGATTCAACAATTAGAACATAATGATATCACAACGAAAGTAGTATTAGATGTTGATTTAATTTATAGAGAATCTACAAGGAGGAAGACAAAATGACAAGTATTTATGTAGTTGGAAGTTTATCTATTGATTTAGTCGTTTCTACGAATCGAGTACCAAGTAAAGGTGAAACCGTACTAGGTGAGTCATTCTTTACGACACCTGGAGGCAAAGGTGCAAACCAAGCCGTAGCAGCTGCCAGACTTGGTGATGATGTGTATATGGTAGGACGCATTGGGGATGACGATTTTGGTAATCAAATTTTCACAAATTTAGAAGATAACCATGTTTTAACGACATTTCTGAAACCCGTTACACATTCAGCATCAGGGACAGCACATATTACATTATCAGACAATGACAATAGCATTATTGTGGTGCCTTCAGCCAACAACTATGTGACTTCAGCGTATGCATTGGAAGCATTAAATCAAGCGCAAGCAGGTGACATTGTATTAATTCAACAAGAAATTCCTGCCGAAACAGTTAAAGACGTCATAACTTATTGTGATGATCATGATTTAATCTCAATTCTTAACCCGGCACCATTCCGAGAAGTAGAAGCAGAAGTCATTGATAAAGCGACATATATTACACCTAATGAAACAGAGAGTAACGCGATGTTCCAGACTAACATTGATGAAGCGTTAGCACATTATCCTAACAAACTGATTATTACATTAGGGGATAAAGGTGCTATGTATCATAACGGCACTAAAAAGGTTCATATCGCAGGATTTAAGCGAGAAGTTAAAGATACCACAGGTGCCGGAGATACATTTAATGGTGCTTTCGCAGTAGGATTACAAAAGGGATATTCCATCGCACATGCCCTTACACTTGCGAATTTAGCAGCAAGTCACTCAGTAACAGGTATGGGCGCTCAAGGTGGTATGCCGACCTTTTCAGAAATAGAAGGTGAATTCGATGTATAAAACAGGCATATTAAACAGCGAAATTTCAAAGGTACTTAGCGACTTAGGACATACAGATCAAATTGTAATCGGCGATTGTGGGCTACCAGTACCTAAAGATGTTAAGAAGATTGACCTAGCACTAACGTTAGGGAAGCCTAGTTTCCTAGACGTTTATGACGTCCTTAAGCAACACATGGAAATTGAACATATTACGATAGCCGAGGAAATGGAAGTAAACAATGCACCTATTTATAAGCAAGTGACACATGACTTTTCAGGCATAACACAAGTCGATCATGAAACGTTTAAAGCATTAACGAAGGATGCGAAAGCGATTATACGTACAGGTGAAGCAACACCATATGCAAACATCATACTTCAAAGTGGTGTCATATTTTAAGGGGTGAGATTAATGATTCAAATGACTAATATTCATAAAGCCTATGGTGATAACGAGGTGCTTAAGGGTGTTGATTTTACTTTGAAACCAGGTACCGTCCATGCCTTAATGGGAGAAAATGGGGCTGGAAAATCTACGCTAATGAAAATTTTAGTAGGTATTCATAAGAAAGATCAAGGTGTCATGACGTATTCTGATGTTGAAATAGAATATAGCAATCCTAAAGAAGCGGAAGAAAAAGGATTAACCTTTATACACCAAGAATTGAATTTATATCCAGAATTAACAGTACTCGATAATTTGTTTGTAGGAAAAGAAATCCGCAACAAAATGGGCATACTCAATACAAAAGCAATGAAACAACAGGCGGAACAAGTATTTAAAGAATTAGATTTCTACATTCCGTTAAATAAAGTAGTTAAAGATTGCTCGATTGGTGAGCAACAAATGATAGAAATCGCTAAAGCGATGATGACGAAAGCACAAATCATTATTATGGATGAACCGACAGCTACCTTAACAGACAAAGAAATCCGACGTCTATTCGATATGATTCGTAATTTAAAAGCAAAAGGTGTTGCCTTTGTTTACATTTCGCATAGAATGGCTGAAATATTTGAGATTTCAGATGAAATAACAGTCATGCGTGATGGCGTTTCTGTGATGTACGATGAAACACGTCATCTAACGTACAACCAAATTGTGAAAGCAATGGTAGGACGCGAATTAGATGAACAATTTCCACATAGAACGTATGAACCACAAGATATGATCTTAAATGTAAAACGGCTCAATAATCCGCTACATCATATTGAGAATCAATCATTTTATCTTAGAAAAGGTGAAATACTAGGTGTAAGTGGCTTGATGGGTGCAGGACGTACGGAAATGATGCGCAGTTTATTTGGTGTGGATAAAGCGGACAATGACATTGAAATTAAAGGTCAACTAGTGACGATCACGTCCCCAATTGAAGCGATGAAACATGGACTTGCCTTTATAACCGAGAATCGTAAGGAAGAAGGATTAATTTTAGACTTCTCCATTCAAGACAATATGGTGTTACCTTCGTTATTTAGCTTTTCAAAACGTGGCATCGTAGACGATAAGAGTTCTGAGCAATTTGTTGATACGATGCGCAAAAGACTGAACATTAAATCGCCAGGCAAGCTACCAGCTGGTTCATTATCAGGAGGTAATCAACAGAAAGTCGTATTAGCTAAGTGGATTGGTACGGGTGCGCAAATCATCATATTGGATGAACCTACAAGAGGTATTGATGTTGGCGCTAAGAGAGAGATTTATCAACTTATGAATGAACTTACAGATCGTGGTGTGTCTATTATTATGGTCTCATCTGAATTACCGGAAGTCATTGGCATGAGCGATAGAGTGATGGTCGTGCATGAAGGTAATATCAAAGGAGATCTTACAGGAAATGAAATTACAGAAGAAAATATTATGACGTTAGCTACAGGGGGAACTTTAAATGAAACAGTTAACAGCTAAAACATCGTTCATGGAAAAGATTATTCCATTTATTGGTCTAATTTTATTAATTATTGTAGTGAGTATTTTAAATCCATCATTTTTAGATTTATCTAATTTACTCAATTTATTAAGACAAATTTCTATCAATGGTCTGATTGCCTTTGGGATGACATTTATTATCTTAACTGGTGGCATAGATTTATCAGTAGGTTCAATCCTTGCTTTATCATCTGCGTTTATTGCACTGATGATTACAAGTGGTGTTGATCCAATTATCGCCTTAATTATAGGTGTACTGATAGGCTTTATTTTGGGTGCAGTCAACGGTTTACTAGTGACGAAAGGGAATATGGCGCCATTTATTGCAACACTTGCGACAATGACAATCTTCCGTGGATTAACACTAGTCATTACTGACGGCAATCCAATTACTAATTTAGGTGATAGCTATTTATTCCAATTATTTGGTAAAGGCTACTTTATTGGTATTCCGGTACCAGCAGTAACGATGATTATCGTATTTATTATTTTACTTATCATTCTTCAAAAGACAACGTTCGGTCGTCATACATATGCAATTGGTGGGAATGAGGTAGCAGCTAAAATTTCAGGTATTAAAGTGAATAAAATTAAAATCTTTATTTATGGTATTTCAGGATTAATGTCAGCGTTAGCCGGAGGAATACTAACATCACGTCTAAATTCTGCACAACCAACAGCAGGTATGTCTTATGAGTTAGATGCGATTGCCGCGGTCGTGCTTGGTGGTACGTCATTGACAGGTGGTAAAGGACGAATTGTTGGGACACTTATAGGTGTACTTATCATAGGTGTTTTAAATAATGGATTAAATTTACTCGGTGTGTCTTCATTCTATCAACAAGTCGTTAAAGGTGTAGTCATTTTAATTGCGGTATTAATTGACCGTAAAAAATAAGAGAAAGCAGGATAACAATATGAAGAAATTATTAGCCATTACATTAGCACTCGTCCTATTTTTAGCAGCGTGTTCCTTAGAATCACCTTTGAAAAATGATAAAAATGGTAAAACAAATAAGAAAAAATCAGAGATTACAATTGGTGTAAGTATTTCAACGTTAAACAATCCATTCTTCGTTAAAATTAAAAATGGCATTGAAAAAGATGCAAAAGCACAAGGGATGAAAGTCAAAGTTGTAGATGCACGAGATGATTCAGCAAAACAAACGAATGACATTGAAGATTTAATTCAACAACAAGTGGATTACTTAATTGTTAACCCGACAGATTCAAGTGCAATCTCAAGTGCGGTAGAATCAGCTAATAATGAAGGAATTCCGGTAATTACGTTAGACCGATCTGTAGATAAAGGTGATGTAGCGTCATTTATTGCGTCAGATAACGTTGAAGGTGGTAAAATGGCTGGAAATTACTTGGTAGATAAAGTCGGTAAAAATGCCAAAGTGGGTGAACTTGAAGGTGTACCTGGGGCAAGTGCGACTAGAGAAAGAGGTAAAGGGTTCCACGACGTTGCTGATAAGCAGTTAAAAGTCATCGCCAAACAAAGTGCAAAGTTTGATAGAGCAGAGGGGTTAAATGTAACGCAAAACATGCTTGAAGCACACCCTGATATCCAAGCAATCTTTGCCCAAAATGATGAAATGGCTTTAGGTGCAATAGAAGCAATTGGTGGTAAGGAAATTCAAGTCATTGGATTTGATGGTAATGAAGATGCGATGAAATCCATTAAAAATGGCAAACTAGATGCGACAATTGCGCAACAACCTGAACTTATGGGTAAAGAAGCAATTAAGGTAGTTAATGGTCTAATGAAAGGCGATTCTGTCGATAAACAAATTAAAGTGCCATTAAAGTTAAAACAAAGTAAGAGTTAACTAGAAAAAAGAGTATGAGACATCAATCATATGATGATGCTATTTTGCAAATTCGCAGTAGCTGACTGAACTGAAAATGCGCTTAAATCAAGCTTTTTTCAGTTCTAGTCATCCTTGCGGCCGGGGCCCCAACACAAAAAATCAAGAAAGTGATTTTACAAGCAAAGCAAGTTGGGGTTCGGGGCCCCAACACAAAAAACCACGAAAGTGATTTTACAAGCTAAGCAAGTTGGGCTTCGGGGCCCAACAAAAAGAATTTCTTAAAGAAATTCTACAAGCAAAGAGGGGTTACGACGAATTTCAAAAAATACCGTCGCATCCCCTTTTTACTTTGCAATAGAATGATGTGATAGTAAAAGGGCGTAAACAGTGTCTAGATGTGGTGTATTGAGATTATAGTATCTCGCCTTGCTATAGATAAAGCCTTGAATGGCTTCAACTTCAAGCGGTTGGCTATTGATCACATCATAATACATACTCGTACCCATATGGTCAGGATAACCTGCATAAATCTGCATAATATCATCGACCAATGAATCAGGAAGCGTAATGCCCTCTGATAAAGCTACGTGTTGTCCCTCGTATAATAAGTTTTTACATAATTGTTCCACTTCTTTAATTTTTAAGATTTGAGCGGTATTATGACCAAGCGCAGTAATAGAATTAATACCAAGATTAACTAATAATTTATACCAAATTTTGTCTTCAATATGTTCTTCAAGTACGAGTTCAATTTTTGTGTGATCAAGTAACTGTTTTAAGCGCATTGTTTGAGCATCTTTTTGAACATGTAAGCGATAATCACGAAAATGTATGACTTCGTTTCCCGACTTTTGGCCACTAATATAAACAACAGCTTGGTAAGTGTGTTGAAATGGAAGACGAGATAGTAGGCCGTAGCCATTTTGAGCTAAAATAAATAATGTTTCGTCATGGGCTAAACGATGTAACTTTGGAATTAAATGATTAAGCTGATGTGTTTTGACAGCAATGATTATAACGTCAAAGGTCGACGTCACGTCATCTATATTAAATACTTCTATCATTTGATTTGCGGGTTGAATGGTTATGTGTTTATTAGAACGACCAATTAGTGTGACGTTTGGCAACGATGTTTGTAGTTCATAGGCGATAGTAGTGCCAACCGCACCTGGTCCAATAACAGCAATCTGCATTTAAAACTTTCCTTTCTAGGTATTCTTACATATAATTATACGTATTATTATCGAACTTTTAATATAGGAGTTAATTTAAAAATGAAAAATTTAGCAAAATTAGTTGAAATGAAACAAGAGAAAACAAAAATTTCGATGATTACGGCATATGACTTTCCAAGCGCAAAACAAGCACAAGATGCAAATATAGATATGATTTTAGTGGGTGATTCACTTGGAATGACAGTGCTTGGTTATGAGACGACAACACAAGTGACGCTAGATGACATGATTCACCACGGTAAAGCGGTACGCAGAGGCGCAGATGATACCTTTGTAGTAGTAGATTTACCAATTGGCGCAGTTGGTGTGAGTGACGAACATGATTTGAAAAATGCGCTCACACTTTATCAACAAACAAATGCGAATGCGTTAAAAGCAGAAGGTGCACATTTAGTTAATTTCATTAAGAAATCAACACAAATTGGAATACCAATTGTAGCGCACCTAGGTTTAATGCCACAAAGCGTGGGTGTTATGGGCTATCGTTTACAAGGTAGTACGAAAGATGCAGCTGAACAATTAATTCAAGATGCACATGCGGTACAAGAAGCAGGCGCAGTTGCCTTAGTATTAGAAGCAATCCCTAGTGACTTAGCTGGTTTAATTAGTGACCAATTAGATATACCAGTGATTGGTATCGGCGCAGGAAAAGACACAGACGGTCAAGTATTGGTTTATCACGATATGTTGAATTATGGTGTAGATCGTTATGCTAAATTTGTGAAACAATTTGGTGATTTTTCAGTGGGAATTAAAGGCATCAAACAATATGATGAGGAAGTTAAGGCAGGGACGTTTCCAGCTGAAGCACACACATATAAGAAAAAGATATTGAACGAGGTAAATGGTAATGACTAAAGTAATTCAAACTGTAGCTGAGATGCAACACATTACGCAAGAATTGAAACGTTCGGGGAAGACCATTGGTTTTGTTCCTACAATGGGTGCCTTACATGAAGGGCATTTAAGTATGATGCGTCGCTCAGTTGAAGACAATGATGTTACAGTGATTAGCGTATTCGTTAACCCACTACAATTCGGGCCAAACGAAGATTTCGATGCGTATCCACGTCAAATTGATCAAGATGTCGCTTTAGTTGAAGCTATTCATGTGGATTACGTCTTTCATCCAACAGTAGAAGAAATGTATCCAAACGAATTAAGTGTAACATTGAAGGTGGGACGTCTAGCGGAAGTCTTAGAAGGCGCACAACGTCCAGGTCATTTCGACGGCGTTGTGACTGTCGTGAATAAACTATTTAATATCGTCAGTCCTAATAAAGCTTACTTTGGTAAGAAGGATGCGCAACAACTTGCAATCGTTGAAAAAATGGTTGAAGACTTTAACCATCCAATTGAAATTGTTGGTGTTGATATTGTACGTGAAGCGGATGGACTCGCACGCAGTTCGCGAAATGTATATTTAACTGACGATGAGCGACAAGAGGCTGTTCACCTAAGTAAAAGTTTAGCATTAGCGCAAACGTTATATAACCAAGGGGAACGTCGTAGTCATATTATTGTTGGTGAGATTAAGGCATATTTAACGGAACATACGCGTGGTCATATTGATGAAGTTGCAATTTACAGTTACCCCGGTTTAGAAGTTGCGACGGAAATACAAGGTCAAATCTTTATATCACTCGCTGTTAAATTCTCGAAAGCACGGTTAATAGATAATATTATTTTAGGAAGTGAATCGTAAGTTATGATTAGAACAATGATGAATGGTAAGATTCATAGAGCACGAGTAACAGAATCAAATTTAAATTATGTTGGAAGTATTACGATAGATGCAGATATCTTGGATGCAGTTGATATTTTACCGAATGAAAAGGTAGCCATCGTGAATAACAATAATGGTGCCCGCTTTGAAACCTATGTCATTGCTGGTGAACGAGGTAGTGGCAAAATTTGCCTTAATGGTGCAGCATCTCGATTAGTTGAAGTTGACGATGTGGTGATTATTATGACTTATGTTCAATTAGATGAACGTGAATTAGTTGACCATGCACCGAAAGTTGCTGTGATGAATGAGAAGAATGAAATTATTCAAATGATTCATGAAAAAGAAGGCACTATAATTAAATAAATAAGTATGACGGCAGTCTAAAAATATTGAAATGATTTCGAGGGAGTGGGACAGAATTCTTTTAAATTCGTCGTCCCACCCCCGCAAGGATGACTAGAACTGAGAAAAGCTTGATTTAAGCGCCTTCTCAGTTCAGTCAGCTACTGCGAATTTGCAAAATAGCTTCATTATATTATTTATGTCCCGGACTCTTTCTGTGTATATTAGGTGTGATTTAAATTGCAACTATAACCTCTAATTAAATAATTATTTTATAGTATAATAAAATTATATAAATTGATTAGATTAGAGGGCTCGTTTATGAAAAGATTTATATTACTTAGCATCACATTTATGTTGATTTTAACAGCTTGTAGTACGAATGAATCGTCCAAGGAAGATAAAACTAAGTCACATTCGAAACAAACGGATACTAAAACAACAGAAGACAATAAAAAACAAAATAAGTTTGAAAGCAAAAAGAAGAATGAAGAAAAAACTAAAGATATAGTAGCTAACTTTTCGGAAAAGGAAAAATTAGCTTTAGCATTTTGTGTCGACCATGTCGACCAATATACATTAACTAAAAATGAAATTTTAACTGGATTTTATTTAGCCATAGCACCAGCTGGGGAGTATCATTATAAATTAGTCGATTTTACGTTAGTTAAGCATGATAAACCTGTTGCAAATGCGCCAAAAGATATGCATTTTTACACTGTATATCCTGATAAACGAAATTTTGCTGCAATCATCGGTGTGAATAATGAAAAGATATTCTTAGGCGGAACACAAGCCGCAATCATAGATTATAATGCATTGATGCAATATGGTAGAGAAGTGAATTTAAGCGATGTCTATTTAAAAAATAAACATAACAAAGCTTTGCCAGAATTAGTAAGTAAAATGCATATTGATAATAAGTATCCTGACATTAGTTATGACGAGAATGACATCTCTTACAAACAGTTGGAGAGATTGGGTGGCGTAGGATTACATCTTAGAAATCAAATTTATCAAATTATTGCAGATTTTGAAGGTGTTAGTTTAACAGATTCAGGTTATTTGTGGGAAGATGTGAAGTTACTTAATTCAAATGGTGATTGGTCGGTACGATATCGCAATCAAGATGGAGAAATCGTTGGTTCCTATAGAAATAAAAATGGCACACTTCAAAAACTCGATGCTAATGGTAATGTAGTCAAAGAAAAAAAGGTTGAATAGTATTTAGAACGCTCAGAGAGTCATAAGTTAGCTTTCTGAGCGTTTTTTAGAATGAACATATTCTTCTAAGGCTTTGCCAGATTGGGCTACTTTAGTAGCTGTGTCCTTTCCTAAGTAGCGAAGATGCCATGGTTCATATTGATAGCCCGTTACCTGTTCTTTACCTTTGGGATAACGCACAATAAAACCATAGTTATGGGCATTGCGTGCAATCCATTGCCCCTCTTTAGTATCTCCAAAACATTCACGTAAATTGCAATTTGATCCAATAGCACCTACATCATAACTTAATCCACTTTGATGTTCAGAAGTGCCAGGACGCGCACTATATCGATTCGCAGCTTGTTCGCCATCACGCGCAACATACTGCTGATACAGACTCACTTGTGTTTGATAACTTCTGAAACCACTCATCTGATAAAGATTTACACCCTCTTCGCCCAGCATCAGCAAACATCCGTTGTAATGCACGTTGCGCTTTCGGATTTTCACCAGGATTGTAATCAGGTGGGAGCGTTGTTGTTTTATTAACAATTAAAATATCGTCATAATACGTTCGACCATTTTTGATTTCTTTCTTGTGTACATGATGAGTTGATTTTTGTGATGAATCATGATTATTTTTGCTTTTTGAGTCATGATTATCATGACATGCACATAAGATTAAAGTACTCAAAATTAAAATTGCAATAAGCTTTTTCACAATATAATTCCTTTCCCAAAAAAGTTTGTTAATAGAGTATTCTTACAATGTAAGATTAGCATAAAAAAAGAAATGAAATAAGATGTAAAATAACTAAATTACATACAAATTAGATTTTGACAAATGTAATAATATTTTGTAAATTGTAATTGAAGTGAAATATTATTCCTTTTAGAGGTGATGTTTATTGCATGGTAGTTTAATTTTTATTGAATCATCTTTAAGCGATTTAAACCCCTCGGAACGTAGAGTTGCTGAGTATATTCTTAAACATCCGGAAGAAATTATTAATTACTCAGTACAAAAGCTAGCCGACCTAACAAACGTAAGCGTAGCTACGATTGTTAGGTTATCTAAAAAGATGAAATGTAAGGGCTTTCAAGATTTAAAATTGAAAATCGCATTTGATTTAAATGAACCTGGGAATGTACAACGCGATTATGCAGAAATTGATGAAGATTATTCAATTGAAGAAGTCACACAATCAGTATTTCATAACAATACTAAGACTTTAAAAGACACAGAAAGGATTTTATCCACAGTTAGTATTAAGCAAGCTTTTGAATTAATTATCAATTCAAGAAAAACTTGTATTTATGGAATTGGTGCATCAGCTATTATTGCACAAGATTTTAAACAAAAGTTAACGCGTATAGATTATTGGTGTGATGTAGGAAGTAGTTTTGATGAGCAAGTTACTTTAAGTGCTAACCTATCTTCTGAAGATGTTGTAATTGCAATATCAAATTCAGGTCAAACTAAAGATATAGTCTACGCTACGCAATTAGCTAAAGAAAAGGGTACAAAAATTATTTCTATAACTAAATATGGTGATAATTCAATAGCTAAATTAGCAGATGTACAATTGTTTGTTAGTTCTTCCGAAAAAACGATACGAAGTGGGGCAATGAGTTCAAGAATTGCTATGCTAAGCATCATTGATATTTTGTATATTTGCATCGCTAGTGATGATTATTTAAGTAATCGCCAGAAATTAGAGAATACAAGAAATGCTATAAAAAACAATAAATTAAAATAGAGGAGTGTTTTAAATGAAAGTAATTATGGTTTGTTCAGGTGGAATGTCAAGTGCAATGGTAGTTGATTCAATTAAGAAACAAGCAGATAAAGAAAACTATGATCTTGAAATTAAAGCAGTAGGATCTGAAGAATTTGAAAATCAAATCGAACATTATGATTTAGGGTTAGTTGCCCCACAAGTTAAACACCGTTTAGATAAATTTAAAAAAATGGGAGAAGAAGTTGGTAAACCAGTTGATGTAGTTGATCCAATGGGTTATACACCAATAGGTGCACCTAAAATTTTAAAACAAATTAAAGAATACGATAACTAATATACATGTTTAGGAGATGGTCTTATGCAAAAGATATTACAATGGCTTGAAAAAGTATTAATGACACCAATGGCAAAAGCATCGGAGCAAAGACATTTAGTTGCCATTCGTGACGGTATTATTGCAACATTACCATTGATTATCGTCGGTTCATTCTTCACTTTGTTTGCATCACCACCAATACCCTATCTCGCAGATTTAGTACAACCACATGCTGAGAAGATTATGATTGCAAATAGAATGACGTTGGGGTTAATGGCTTTATACGCAGCATTTTGTATGGGTTATAACTTATCAAAATCATATAAGATGGATGGTCTTTCAGGTGGCTTACTTTCATTAGCAACGTTTCTAATGATGAATATTCCATTGAATTTAGATGATAAATTAGCTAAAAAGGATGCCGTTGGATATGTATTGCCTATGGCAGATTTGGGAGGGTCTGGTTTATTTGTAGCTATCATTTCTATGATATTTGCAGTAGAAATAAGCAGATTAGTTATTAAATCTGGTTTTACTATTAAAATGCCTGAACAAGTCCCTAGTTCAGTTGCCAGATCTTTTGAGTCTTTAATTCCGGCTACTTTAGTTATTGTTATTTCATGGTTTATCCGTGTGATTTTAAATGTAGATTTAAATAAAATCGTTAACATGCTATTTGAACCACTCGGTAAATTTGCAGGAGATTCATTGTTAGGCGCTTTGATACCAGTATTCTTTATCGTTCTTTTATGGGCTGCAGGTATTCATGGTGTTGCTGTCATGGGTGCTGTTTTCCAACCAATTTGGTTCTCGCTCTTAGATCAAAATATTGATGCTAAAGCAGCGGGAGAACAACTACCTAATATCGTTGTAGAACCATTTTTCCAATGGTTTGTCTGGATTGGAGGCGCAGGTGCGACGTTAAGTCTGTGTATATTAATGGTTTTCTCTAAATCAGAATATCTCAAAAAAGTAGGTAGATTCTCAATTATTCCAAGTACATTTAACATAAATGAACCTCTCATTTTTGGGACACCATTAGTAATGAATCCAATTCTAGCTTTACCATTCATATGTATTCCTTTAGTTTTAACTACTATTACGTACTTCGTTTTTAAATTGGGATTAATTGCAAAAATTACCATATTAGCACCGTGGACATTACCTGGACCTATTGGTGCATTGTTTGCGACTAATGGAGATTGGAAAGCACTTATATTAGTATTAATCAATATCATTATTGCAATTGTACTTTATTATCCTTTCTTTAAAAAATATGAGCGTGAAATGTTAGCTCAAGAGCAAAGTCTTAATGAAGACGCTACTGAAAAAGATTAGGAGAGGTAATTGTTATGGATAATAAAAATGAAACAGAGATATTTGAAATTATTGCACATGGAGGAAATGCAAAAAGTTTAGCTTATGAGGCATTAAATAGTGCTACTGAAGGCAACTTTGAAGAAGCAAAAAAATTTCTTGATGAATCAGAGAGAGAAATGGCAGAGGCTCATAAAACACAAACACGTTTAATACAAGATGAAATTAATGGTGAAAAAGTTGATACGTCGTTATTAATGATTCATGCACAAGATCATCTTATGACAGCATTAAGTGAAAAAAGTTTAATTGAAAAAATGATTGAGCTATACAAAAAGTTAGAAGAGAAGTGATTTTCCATGAGACTTTTATATATCCTAGGATTATTAATTTTAATATTTTTTTGCTTCAAGTTATCACAGTTGATTATTAAGAAGGTTGTAATTAACAGATGGTTACTTTTGATTATTATGCCATTTATTATTGGTATTCCAGTTTTAATCTTTGATGAGATTAATTCATTCGGATGGACCGTTATTTACGTGTTGATTATATTCAATAGTATTTTATTTTTTGAACAGTCAAGACAATTACTTGAAAATAAAAAAATTAAAGGCGTTATTTATAAATCTGAGGAGGGCAAGTAAATGCATCGATTAGGTATTTCAATTTACCCTACACAATCTGATCTAGAGAGAATGAAGAATTACATTGATACCAGTGTGAAATATGGCTTCAAACGTATATTCACTAATCTGCTATCAGTAAAACAGGAAGATCGTGAAGTTTTTGAGAAGTTTAAGGAAATAGTGAAATATGCTAATGAGAACGGTATGGAGGTCATAGCTGATATAAATCGAGAAGTATTTAAAGATCTTCAAATAGATAATTTAGACTTATCATTTTTTAAAGATTTAGGTGTATCTGGGATTCGAATTGATTCTGGATTTTCTGCTCAAGAAACAGCGAAAATGACGCATAATAAGCAAAACATGTCTATTGAATTAAATATAAGTACAAGTGCAACATTTATCAATGATGTATTAAATTTTAAACCTGATAGAGATAAGTTAATAGGATGTCATAATTTCTATCCACAAAAATATACAGGTATATCATTTAAGCATTTTAAAAAAACCTCAGAATCATATAAACAACATCAATTGACGACTGCGGCATTCGTAACATCTCAACACGGTAAAATAGGGCCTTGGAAAGTAATGGAGGGGTTACCTACATTAGAAAGTCATAGAAATTTACCTATTGAAGTTCAAGCAAAGCACTTATTAATGACTGGATTAATCGATGATATTATTATAAGTAATGCATTTGCTTCTGAGGAAGAGTTATACGCATTATCTAAGATTAATTTATCAATGCCTACGCTTGATATAGAATTAAATCCTGAAATTTCTAGTTTAGAAAAAAAGATTGTGTTAGAAGAAGATCATTTTAATCGTGGCGATGTCTCAGAGTATGTTATTCGCTCAACAATGAGCAGAGTACATTTCAAAGATAAAGATTTCCCGCCTCATAATACTTCTGAGATTAAAAGAGGAGATATTTTGATTTGCAACGAAACTTATGGTCACTATAAGGGAGAAATGCAGATAGCACTTCAAAATATGGAAAATGATGGTGTAAAAAATGTTATAGGTAAAATAACTGAAAATGAACAATTTCTATTAGATATGATAGAGCCTTGGGAATCTTTCGTATTAAATGTGAAAGAATAGGATTGATATAACAATGAGTATTAATAAAAAATACTATATTGGTATTGATGGTGGAGGAACCAAAACAGAAGGTGTCATTGGTAATAATTACGGAGAAATTATTGGACATACCCTAGCAGAATCTACAAATATACAAGTTAAAGGTTTGGACACTGTTAAAGAGATATTAATGAATATGATATCTAATTTGAGAAAACAAGCAAAGATAGACTTAAATGAAATTGATACGATTTATTTATCATTAAGTGGTGCTGGGAGAAAAGAAGAAAAACATTTGATTATAAAATCATTGGAAGCGTACAAATTACATAAGATAAAAATTGTCGTTGAAAATGATGCTATATGTGCTTTGGCATCGGGGACATTTGGAGATTCTGGTATTGTACTCATAGCAGGAACTGGATCTATATCATATTACTTTAATAAAGAAACAAATGAAATGAATAGAGTCGGTGGATGGGGGTATTTACTAGGCGATGAAGGCAGTGGGTATGATATAGGCAAAAAAGCACTTACTGCAGTAATGAAAAATTATGATGGTAGAGGTCAATCAACTCAATTAACTGAAGCGGTTAAGCAACAATTAAACTTGATACAAGAAACAGAAATAATTCCGTTTGTTTATCAAAATATGGAAATGAGATCAGAAATTGCTTCATTAACTAAAGTAGTGTTTGAGGTTGCCAGCAGTGGTGATATGGTTGCTAAAGATATCATTAGTAACAGTATGGACGCATTGATTGAATTAATTAATGGCTCGTTCCTTTCGATTAATAAGGCACAATATCATCCACCTATTGTATTATGTGGAGGTCTATTCTCTAATATTCAGTTTAAAGAGACATTTATGAATAAATTAAAAAAAGTTTATCCGAGTAATGAAATTATAATACCTAAATTTCCACCGGTGATTGGAGCCTATACACTATCTTTAAGAGAAAATAGCGAAAATAGTTTTACTCATACAATTCAACAAACAATTAAACGTAGCTGGAAAGAGATTGATACATTAAGTTAAAAAAGAGTGTTCCTGAGATGATAAAGGAACACTTCTTTTTTTCAAGAAATACTTGCAATTAAGTGTTTACAAAGTACACTTTTATAAATAAAATATAGTATAATTAATTGATTTTAAAAATGCAAATGATATGAGGAGACATAGATGAAAAAACTAGTATTTATATGTGGGGTGTTTTTACTTTTACTTGCAGCTTGTGGTTCTAATGACGGTTCTAAAGAAGATAATAGTAAAACGAAATCTAATGCAGAACAAACAAAATCTAAGAAGTCTAAAAAAGACCAAGAGTTGGAAAAAGAAGTAGCAAAACTTACTGAAAAACAAAAATTGGCTCTTGCCTTCTGTGTGGAAGATGTCGATCGCTATACATTGACTAAGAATGAAATTTTAACAGGTATTTATGAATACAGACTTGCGTCTGGTAATAAAAACTTTAAGCTAGTTGATTTCAAACTTGTGAAATATGAAAAACATATTGATAATGCACCTAAAGGTATGAATTTCTACAATGTATCACCTAATAAAGGGAACTTTGAAGCATTGATTGGTGTGAGTAACGACAAAATCTTTGTTGGACGTATGCAATCGGGTTCATTAGATTATAAAGACTTATTAGGCAAAGGCAAAGAGGTCAAACTCATTGATGTTTATAAAGCTAATAAAGATAACAAAGCTTTACCAGAATTAACTGACAAAATAAATATTGTAGATCAATTATCTAAAAAAGATAAAGAAGACAATAATCCATTATCTGCAGCATACTTAGAAAAATCAGGAACAGTTAATACATATTTCCGTAACCAAGTGTATCAAATGATTTCAGATTTCGAAGGTATTGCGGTAGGTAAGACAAACTATTTATGGGATGATGTTAAAATGGTTGGTCATAGTGGCGATTGGATTGTCAATTATCGAAATAAAGATGGCGAAATTTTAGGGACGTATAAAACTAAAAATAATAAAATTCTTAAATTAGACCCTAATGGTAAAGTCATTAAACAAGAAAATTAATAAACCAATATTATAGAGTTCTCATGTTAATTGTTTTGGCCTGAGAACTTTTTATATAGGGTTTTATAATTATGTCAGTATGGTACGATGAAACTGAAGGGAAAGACGGCAATTAAAATCACGCAAAGGAGTTTATGCTTATGAATCCAAAGGTAGGTTTTGGCGAAGCATTTAAGTTATTTTGGAAGAATTATTTTAATTTTAAAGGACGCTCAAGACGTAGTGAATTCTGGTTTATGCAATTATGGCATGTCATTTTTTACGGACCAGTACTCATTCTTTATATTGCTTCTTTAATCATGGTTATGTTCTCAGCAGCATTAGAATCTGGAGCGTTATCAATAGTAAGTATAGTCATGTTAGTTGGCACAATCATTTATATGATTTTATATGCAATTATAACTTTCATTCCGAATTTAGCATTGACAGTCAGACGCTTCCATGACACCGATCGTACGATGCTTATTCCAATTTTATCGGTTATATTAGGTGTGATATCTTTTATTAGTCAATTGATTTGGGATATTAATGACCCTAACGGTGACAATGGCTGGGCATTATTGTTTATTCTTCTACTTGCACTCGTTCAATTTGCTATTTCAATTTATCAATTAGTGATTACATGTTTAAATAGTAAATTTAATAAAAATAAATATGGAGAAAGCCCTAAATTTAAAGGACATTATGAATAATTCATTGTTTAAAAAAATGCTTTTAGCGATATAAATTAAGGTTCAACGTGTAGTTTATCATTATAACCACGTTGAACCTTTTTTAGTATGTCTATTTTCGCTTACCTACATGCCATTTCCAATAAGTGAACATACGTAGAAGATATTCTAATGGACCGTATCGGAAGTGTCTTTGATGTAATGTTGCTAATACAACTAAAAGAATATAAATCACAATAAATAAAATGCTGGTATAGATGAGTATATCTTTGCCAAATAATCCTAAACCGTAACTATAGAAAATAAGTGTACCGATAATACTTTGAGTAATATAAACGGTGAGCGAGATTTTGCCGGCATTTTCTAAACCTTTAAAGATAGGATGTTTCTCATGACGTTGATATAAATATTTAAATAAACTCATATAACCAAATGATAAAACAGGTCCAAACATAGCAAGGAGTACACCGGAAATTGCATCGTTATTTAACCAAAGTATGGTTGATTTGGCAATAATCGCTATTGGTATCAGGTATATGAATAATTTCGACGACCAAAAGTGTCTTGCATCTTTTTCGAACCAACCAGATCTAGAAAGAAAGATACCTAAAGTAAATAACGGTACCTCAAAAAGGATGGCTACCAAGAAGATGGCGCCCTTATTATCACCTAATTGATCTTTTAATTCTGCAAATTTAGGAGATGGCGCAATGTCATCTACATGATGAATGTCGTCATAACTACCTTGTGTGTAAATCTGCTGTACTTTATGAATATAAGCAGCAGCATCATGATTGTCGGATGTTGTAGACGGTTGTGAATCATCAAACATAGACCAAATGCCCATGATGAAGACGAGAGAAATGATGATAATATTAAACCATTTAAAGGCTTTCGTACTAAGTGAAATGAAAGGGATGACACATAACATCGCTAAACTATAAGCGGTTAAGATATCGCCTTCCCATATGTAAGATGCATGTATAAAGCCTAAAATCAGTAAGAAAATGGCACGACGTAATAATTTTAATCTAGGTCGTGGTAATCCTTTTAATTTCATAGACTGATACAACTTATCCATCGAAAAGCCAAATAATATGGCAAAAATAGGTAAAAAGCTCTCTTCAACAAGTACAATGATAAGATTGAATATGCCTTGGTTGATGGGACTTAAATGGAAATGTTCGATGTAGTCTTTGCCGGATAAACTAAATTGAAATATAAGTAAATTAGCAAGAAATATACCTAATAAGCTGAAACCTCTTAAACTGTCAGCAAATGTAATACGTTTCATAATGTCACCTCAATACATACAGTAAACAATAATGATAAAATCTAGCATAAATGTACCTTAAATCCATCTTAAATAATTAACATCACAACAAAGTAGTGGAGTGATGAAAGTAGAATTTAAGCTCAACACCCCACATATGCCGATAATGTTTTACATGAAACAATGTTAATCCAAATCTTTAACTTGGTCTTTGGCACGTTTGTAAATGCTGTTAGGGAAGTGGGTAATACGCAATAATTCAATAGCGTTTCGCGTATTGGCTTTACCTGTTTTAATCTTATAATCGAAATGAATTTCATTGTTTTCAATCGTTTCATTAAAGTGATAGTTATGATAATTGTCTTTTAACAATTCGGAAAGTTCGATATCATGTGTTGCTGCTACAATTCTGTAATTGTGCAATTGATTCAAATACGATAATACGGATTCTGAAGCCGCAATACGCTCAGTTGTATTTGTACCTTTGAAGATTTCATCAATGAAACAATAAACGGGCAATGTCGTTTCTATGTCAAATAAGCGACGAATCGATTTGAGTTCAGCCATAAAGTAACTATCGCCTGATAACACATCATCGGCATTTGCCATAGAAGTATAAACTAAGCCAGGTCGATAGCTAAATGTATCGGCTGTCGCAGTTTCAATCGTTTGTGCAAGGATAATGTTAATAGCTACAGCTTTCATAAATGTTGACTTCCCTGATGCATTTGAACCGGTTAGTAGAATATTGTGTTTAATGTCGAGGTCGTTTGGGACGGCATTGTCCAGTAAAGGATGAACTAAGTTTGCGAATGATACGTGCGTGGTTTCTGACCAGACAGTCGGCTCACAATATGTCTCCAACGTGCGTCGATACATGGCTAATGAATAGTGATTATCTAAGGTACTCACATAGTCATAGCAGGCGAGTACTTCGTCTTGATACCGATAATACGTATGCTGGATGATATGGAAGAGGAAGTAGTCAACCATAAATGCCATCTTGATTAACATGATGAATGCGCCGCCAATATCTTGATCGCCCACTTCGCCAAGTAGACCGCTAAATAGACGCGCACCTTTAAAGTGATTAAAGTTCGTCTTAACTTTAGGTGTGCCTTCAATTTGGTCAAGATGATAGCCTTCTTTAAGTACTTTCGCTGTGTAGAATAGTGACTTCAAATCTTGATCATATGTGCGTTTAAGACTACCAGATAAAATAATATTCAATAGCACTGCGAAAAGAGTTATAAGTACACCAGTTGATGGCGAAAATAGAATGATAATAATGCCAATCAATGGTAAGAATGGACATATCATAAATAAATTATTACGTTTAATCGGTTTAAGTTGATCTGGAAAGATAGGATAAACCACTTTTCCGATAGAAGCGAGATGATAAGATACATTAACTCTAAATGTTTCATTGTTATTAAAGTAGTCTAAGAGTTGATGGTCATTAACTTTAAACATATTGCGCAATGTAGCGAACCAACGCATTTCTCCAATTGCTGTGAAGTTAAAGTTACTGCGATGGAAGATTTCCTCCATATTTAAATCTGACCATGTTTTATCGTCAATAAGATTATCGTGTTGATCACGCTTGAGCTCAAATTGATAATCTAAACGAGCATTTGGACGTATAAAGTTCTCAATTGGCTTCTTATTACGCCAAAGTGTATGTATATGATGAATTAACTTTCGCTTATCTGAAACGTTCAGAGCAATATTCACAATTAACCCCAGAATGATGATGCCAATCACCAATAACGCATAAGTCTGATAAATATTCATAACTAAACTCCTTAAAAATTTAAATCGCTTACACAATTATTTCATAATATGATGTAATTAACAAAGATAGATCAATCACGCTATATCAGTATAAAAATAATATAGGATTACTCAGATAACCTTTGCCACATAGGTTTCACGTTGTAGCTCGTGATATGCTTAATAATGGTATAGGAGGCTTTAGTTGTTATGATAGAGAAACAAATAGCATCTACATATAATTTAATGAACTATAACATGTGCGTGTGCCATGGTGAATGTATATGATGACAGCGCTAGCAATTACTATTTTCGTTATCACGCTCGTATTTGTCATTTGGCAACCCAAAGGACTTGATATAGGAATAACGGCCGTTATAGGCGCAGTTTTAGCACTCATTACTGGGGTTGTGGGTTGGTCAGATATTGTAGAAGTAATGCATATTGTTTGGAATGCGACGTTAACATTTGTGGCGGTCATTTTAATCTCATTGATTCTTGATGAAATAGGTTTCTTTGAGTGGGCTGCTTTACATATGGTTCGAGCATCTAAAGGTGACGGTTTCAGAATGTTTGTGTACATCATGATTCTCGGTGCGATTGTTGCAGCTTTCTTTGCGAATGATGGTGCTGCGCTGATTCTAACGCCAATTGTGTTAGCTATGGTACGTCATCTTGGCTTCAATAAGAAAGTCATCTTTCCTTTTGTTATCGCAAGTGGTTTTATCGCGGATACAACGTCATTACCATTTACAGTAAGTAACTTAGTGAACATCGTTTCAGCGGATTATTTTAATATTGGTTTTGTAGAATATTTGAGTCGTATGTTTATGCCCAATATATTTTCATTAATTGCAAGCATCATTGTACTTTGGCTGTATTTCCGAACGTCTATTCCGAAGACAGTCGATATTCAAAAGGTTCAAAGTCCTAATACTGCAATCAAAGATCAGAAATTATTCCGTATGTCTTGGCTTGTTTTAGCAATACTCCTAATAGGTTATCTTGTCAGCGAGTTCATACACGTACCAGTGTCTCTAATAGCCGGCTTTGTCGCCATTATTTTCTTACTCTTGGCACGTCAATCAGACGTTGTTTCTACTGGAAAAGTCATCAAAGGTGCGCCATGGAATATCGTGATTTTCTCACTAGGTATGTATCTAGTCGTCTTCGGACTTAAAAATGTGGGCATCACAACTGTCTTAGGGCATATATTCGCATCGATATCTACGCATGGCTTATTTACCAGTATTATGGGGGTAGGCTTCATATCTGCAATATTATCATCCATTATGAATAACTTACCGACTGTTTTAATTGATGCGATTGCCATACATCAATCACAAGTAACAGGTATGCTTAAAGAAGGTATGATTTACGCTAACGTCATAGGTTCTGACTTAGGTCCGAAGATAACACCTATAGGTTCATTAGCCACTTTGTTATGGCTTCACGTTTTAGCTCAAAAAGACGTTAAAATATCATGGGGGGTCTACTTTAAAACGGGCATCGTTATTACAATTCCTGTACTCTTTATGACGTTGTTAGGTCTGTTTCTGACATTACTCATTTTTTAACACATCAATCATATTTCAAGATGAATATGACAGTTAGGCATTGATACGTAGCTTTTAAGAATAGATGGACATCAAGTTTAAATCATCTGATAACATGTTAAAAGTATATTCAAGAGAAGTTAGATTGCTCGCCATCCCAAAATGTTAAAGTATAATTCGACCATTCAAACAGTTAATGACTAACTTTTATACACCTTGCAGTCTAACCTCCTTGTAATATAAGGCTTAGATATATACATAGTTGAATATACATAAATCGTCATTAGAAGAGCTTTGAGCGTCTAGTACTAGTGACTTAAGTGAGATAACGGATGTGTCGTCTATGATCCGTCTATCTCATTTTTTTATGCATTTTAAAAACTTAGTTAAAAAACATGTTAATGACATTAAAACGAGCATAATTTTTGGTGAAATGATGGTGTCATAGTATCTTAAAGCTATAACTATACCAATTCTATAGAGGTGAGAGTGTGAAAGCATTAATTGTATACGCCCATCCTGAACCAAAGTCGTTCAATGGCGCATTAAAAGATAAAGCTGTAGAAACATTAGAGGCACAAGGTCATGAAGTTAAAGTTTCCGATTTATATGCAATGAACTTTGATCCAGTAGCTCGAAAAGAGGATTTTGAAAATCTGACAGATCCTGACTTCTTCAAATATGCAGTGGAGCAAAAACATGCCTATGATAACGATGAACTGACATCAGTGATTAAGGGAGAATTTGAAAAATTATTATGGGCTGACTTAGTCATTTTCCAATTTCCATTATGGTGGTTTAGTGTTCCAGCGATTCTTAAAGGTTGGTTTGATAAAGTCTTTATTTTTGGTGGCATTTACGGTGGAGAATATGACCGTTACGATAAAGCACGCTTGACTGATAAAATCGCAATGATTTCAACGACAACGGGTTCACCCGAAGGCAGTTATGCTGCCAACGGTTTCTCAGGAGATATACACGAACAAGTACTATTCCATATTAATCACGGCATGATTTATTTCTCTGGAATGACACCGTTAGAACCATTTATCGCTTATCAAGTAAGTCATAGTGAAGCAGTAAGACACGACTATCTTGAACAATTAGCTGAAAAATTAAAACATATTGATGCAATTCCTAGAATTAAATATCCTAAATTAGCAGATTTCGATGATAATGGCCAATTAAAGTAAAAGGTTGGTAGTTAGAGGTATCGGGTGTGGCGCAGTGAATTCAAATAGAATGCTGTGTCACGCCCGATACTTTTTTAGTTCACCAATTTTCAACGCCCGTTAGTATACGTATGAAATAACAACAATAACAAATGTAATTTAAATTGTAATAGTATATCTGATTGTAAATAGGGTATGATGTAAATAATCATTGAGTGAATGATAGTCATATTCTATATAAGGTGTTGATGAGTCATGGAAGAGAAGAAACGGAAGATATTTAAGTTTAAGACGCCACATACATATGCATTATTAATGTTTGTCATTTTTCTAGCTTGGTTGCTAACATATATCATTCCTGCTGGTGAGTATGCACGTGAAAAGAAGGGTGACCAAACGCTTGTCGTTTCAGGAACATACCATACGGTAGAATCGGCAAATGTAAATTTTCTCGAAATATTCAGAGCCATTCCTGAAGGTTTGATTAGTGGTGGAGAGATCGTATTCTACATATTCCTTGTAGGTGGCGCCTTTGGCATTATTCATAAGACAGGTGCTTTTGAAAATGGTGTTAACAAAGCAATGAGAACGCTAGGAAAGGCCAACTTTCTTATGATTCCATTAACGATGACGGTATTTTCTATATTAGGGTTTACAATTGGTTTAGCAGAGGAAACGATTATCTTTGTACCAATTGGAATCATCATCGCACGTACATTAGGATACGATGCTTTAACAGGTGCAGCTATGGTGATTTTAGGCGCTGCGAGTGGTTTCAGTGGAGGGATGTTAAATCCATTCACAGTTGGGGTAGCTCAAACTGTCGCTGAATTACCCATGTTCTCAGGCTGGGGCTTGCGTACGATGATCTATTTATTTATCTTAACCGCTGCCATTTCAACAGTGATGTTATACGCTCATAAAGTGAAGAAAGATAAATCTAAGAGTATTGTGTATGAGCTCGAAAAAGAAGAAGGCCATACAGTACAAGAAGTTACTTACCAACATTTTAGTAAACGACAAGCAGCAAGCTTATTGATTATCGTTGCTACAATTTTATTTAATGTATTTGGAATATTTGTATTTGATTGGACATTTAATGACATGAGTGCCAATTTCTTACTCGCAGGTATTATTGCTGGTTTAGTAAGTGGACTCGGTTTAAATGGCACATTTGATGCTTTAATCGAAGGGATGGAAAATATTTTATTTGGTGCAATGATTGTTGGATTCGCCAAAGGTATTGTTGTTATTTTGGAAAATGGCAAAATCATCGATACGATTGTTCATGGTATGACAATGCTATTGTCAGATATACCAGCTTCATTTGTTATTATTGCGATGTTTATATTACAATTTTTACTTAATTTCTTTATACCATCTGGATCAGGACAAGCATTAACAACCATGCCCTTAATGGTACCAATATCTGATTTGCTTCATATTAATCGTCAGTTAACTGTCCTTGCTTTCCAATATGGAGATTCAATAAGCAATATTTTATTCCCAACGTCAGCAATCTTAATGGGAGCGTTAGCTGTTGGACGCATTACCTATACACAATGGATAAAATTTGTATGGAAATTGATACTGCTTTGGGTGGTTATTTGTGCAGTAGCCATGTCGGTGGCACTTATAATTGGATATTAAAATGTGTCTTTAAATCTACATATAAACAGTGTGAAAATAAAATGAGGTAAGACTGACGTTTGTCTGAAGTTAGATTTCGGTGCGTCTAATAAACATTGATATATCAATAGATAAGCGCGTTCCTGACATTAAAGAAACGCGCTTGTTTCATATGATCAATTAGTTGTCTACTGTTGTATTGAATGGATGTTTATGATGTTTACCATGAACGATATAATACACAATAATTGCGACGGCTAATAGTAAAGCCATGGCTAAATATAAGTTGCGATATCCCATAAATGGAATGATTAGTCCAAGTATAAATGGTCCCATACCGGCACCGAAATCTACGAAAATAAAATAGGTTGATGTTGCTAACCCCATTTTGTGCTTAGGAGATTGTTGAATTGCAATGGCTTGTGCAGTGGGAATAATGGTGCCATAACCAAAGCCGATAAATGCTGCTGATATCAGTAAAAATAATGATGAGGTTGTCATACTCAATATAACTAAACCAACTACAAAACTAATCATAACTGGATACATTACTTTATTTTCACCATAATGATCATAAATTTTGCCAGTGAAAGGTCGGGTTACAAATGTAGCTAAGGCATATACAACAAAGAAATAACTTGCTGCAGTAACTAAATTTAGTAACTCGGCATAAATGGATAAGAAAGATAACACACTTGAATAAGCTATGCCAACCAACATTGTAACCATTGAAATCGGTAAGGCTTCTCGTTGTAAATAAGCGTGAATGCCTTTAGGTTGAGCATTCGCTTCATCTTCGTTTGAGGCGATATTGATTGGAAGCCTTTTAACAAAAGTAGTGAAAACTAAAGCAATTACGATACTGATTAAACTAATCGTAAAGATAGAAGAAAAACCTAGACGATGATTTAAAATTAATCCGAAAAATGGTCCTAAAGCTGACGCTAATGTCACACTTAATCCATAATAACCGATACCTTCACCTTTACGTGCTTCAGGAATAATTCTTGAGGATATGGTGCCAGTTGCTGTTGATGCGAATCCAAAAGCAATACCATGTATGAAACGAACTAACATGAGAATCCATATATTCGTAATAGTGAAGTATAAAGCAATTGCGGCCACTGAAGCGATGACACTATAAAATAATATCGATTTCGGTTGGAGGTAATCAATGATACGACCCGAACCTAAGCGTCCACCTAACATACCAATAATAAATACACCTGCAGCTAAGCCTCCAATGCTTTCAGATGCGTGATATTCGTCAATAGTAAACGCTGTGATCGTTACGATAAGCATGTAATGTATTAAATACATAAAGAAGTTCACTAATGTAACGAAGATAAAATCTTTTGTCCATAAGCGATGTTCCATTATGTCCCTCCTAAAATAGTTAGAGTGACTTAGACTCTATATTGTTTTTTAAGCGCATGGTTTATTATATAAATAATAAAAACTAATGTATAATTAGAATAAATGAATTTAATATAAGTAGAACTGATATAAAGGGGGATATATGAATTTCGAACAATTGAGTTATGTTAAAACAGTGTATGAACAGGAATCTATGATTCATGCCAGTGAACGTATGCACATTAGTCAATCAGCGATGAGCCAATCTATAGCGCATTTAGAAGAAGAATTAGGTTATAAATTATTTTATCGTTCTAGAAAAGGGACAGTACCTACAGAAATCGGTAAACGTCTCATTCCTAAGATATTAGATATTATTGAAGCCAAACATGCGCTGCTTTCAGAAGTTGATAGTATTGAAACACATTTTGAAGGTAGAATTAAAATTGCTACGAACCCAACCTTGTTCCATAAATTACTTCCTAAAGTACTCTCTCAATTTAAAAACGATCATCCCAATGTAGACATCGAAGTCATTGAATCTGACAAAGAAGATATATTAAGAATGATTGAAGACCATGATATTGATTTAGGGCTGATAGGTAAGACCAATCATTCTGAAATATCAAATCATATTATTGAATTTCCACTTTATTTTGGTTCGAATTTTAAATTGATTGTGCCAGCTAAATCGAAACTTTCGTTTAAAGAAACCGTGGATCTTGAGGATATTAAAGCGTACCCATTTGTCTTATATGATCGTAGCTTTTATCATCATCATTTAAAGAAATTTCAAGAAGCGAATGGAGATTTGAAGATTGTCTTCCGTACAAATAATCCAATTGTCTTAATGAGAACCGTTGCTGAAGGGCTAGGTGTCGGTATTGTATCAAGCTTTATGGTTGAGAATGAGCCTTTTTTAAACAATGAATGGATTAAAGCGTTACCTTTAGGACGATCTTTCGATTATACAGTTGACTTTGTAGCCATCACACATCAAGAACATCAAAATGATCCAACCGTGCTTGAATTTATTAACTATTTAAAAGACTATAAGACGTTGTAAACAACATATGACAAAGATGTGTCGATTTTGTTATAAAAATTTTGCTCAATTCAAATAAATTTTAGTATATAATACTGTGTAACACCGATTGAAAGGAGCAACTTATGAATTTACATAACATTAACTTAGTTTCAGGTATTTTATGCTTATTATCATTTCTATTAGTAGTTTCAATTATGTTTACTAGCATGTTCTGGTTTCTTCCAGGATTGTTCGTCATGTTATTAGCTATTATTGCGAGTGTTTTAGGCATCTTAAAAGGCAACAAAGCCATTAATATTACAATGTTGATTTTAAATATTGTATTTTTAGTTATTTTCTCAAGCCCGTTATTACTAGCATAAGCGTGTGAGAAAATCATATATTTTGAATTGATATAAGATAGCGGCTACAGAAATTAATCGATAACATTAATTTCTGTGGTCGCTTCTTTTTATTACGTCTTAATAAGGGTAAGTAGAAGGTATAACTAAAGATAACTAAGGGGGATTTATCATGGACGTAAGATTTCCAATAGGAGAATTTGAAGCACCTAGTAACCCGACATTAGTCGATGTGAAGGAATGGATGAGTGACATAGAAGTGTATATTGACCATCTTAGTGCAACGGTCAATTCGCTAACTGATACGCAATTAGCACGTCGTTATCGAGAAGGCAGTTGGACAGTCAGACAATTAGTACATCATATCGCAGACTCTCAAATTAATTTATATGAAAGATTAAAAATGGCGCTTACTGAGACACAGATAACAGCATATATGTTTGATCAAGAACGTTGGGCCGAACTACCAGATTCAAATTTACCTATCCAAGTATCAATGAATATTTTAGATGGGCTCAATCAACGCATTGTTAAAATGGGGAATCATGTTACAGAAGATGATTTAAAACGTTCAATTAAGCTTTCAGATGGTAGCCAAGTACCAGTTTCAGAATTATTGGCAAAATTATCATGGCATGAGCGTCATCATCTAGAACATATCAAGATTGCTTTATCAGACCAAGGTGTGTCACAAGCATAACGTGTTCAAAAATAATTATATGAAGAAGTCTCTACAACCTAAGAATGAACTTTATCAAAAGTAAGTGTTAATAAGCATACTACAAGGATAAAACTGTTATAATCTGAACTTACTAAGAGATAGATAGGGGAGGAAGTTTCATGAAGGAACAAGTTTTAGTAACTGGAGGTACAGGCTTCTTAGGTTTGCGTATAGTCGCGGCGTTGTTAAAACAAGATTATGGCGTACGTGCAACAATTCGTTCATTGTCTAAGAAAGAAACGGTACTTGAAGCATTGAAAGCACAACAAATTGACACGCAAAACCTAGCGTTTGTTGAAGCGGATTTATCTAAAGATGATAACTGGGAAGAAGCTATGGAAGATTGTACATATGTCATGAGTGTCGCTTCGCCTGTAATAATGGGGAGTGTAAGTGTGACCGATGAACACGCCATTAATAAACAAGCAGTTGAAGGGATTCAACGTATTTTAAGAGCTGCTGAGAAGACAGATGTCAAACGTGTCATTATGACAGCAAACTTTGGGGCAGTTGGATTTAGTAATAAAGATAAGTCGAGTGTGACAACAGAAGCATATTGGACTGACCCTAATGAAAAAGGACTTTCTGTGTATGAAAAATCTAAATTGATTGCAGAACGCGCAGCATGGGACTTTGTTAAAGCGACTGAAAATCATATTGAATTTGCGACAATCAATCCCGTTGCAATACTTGGTCCTTCGTTGAATCAACATATGTCATTGAGCTTCCAATTTGTAGAGAATATCGCCAGTGGCAAAATGAAACGTATCCCTAATATCCCAATGAATATTGTCGATGTCAGAGATGTGGCATTAATGCATGTTTTAGCAATGAAGACACCTGAAGCCAATGGCAAACGTTTTATTGCTACTGCAGATGGACAAATTACTATGCCCGAAATTGCACAATTAATTAAACAAGAACGCCCTAAACTAGCAGACAAAATTTCAACTAAGACAATTCCGGATTTTGCGATTAAGTTAGGCGCTAGATTTAACAGTGAAGCACAAGAAGGTAAGTTATTACTTGAAATGAATAGAAATGTCAGTAACCAACAAGCGCGAACAATCCTAGGATGGACACCAAACTACACACAAGAAGAAGCCATCTTAGCATCTGTTGACTGTATGATAGAACACCACATCTTAAAATAAATATAAGTGAATACGCCATTTAAGGTAGCACCTTTATCTATAATATTGTAATTAGAAGATAAAGGTGTTTTTTTACTTACAAAATTTAGAAAGCGCTTACTTTTCTCTTGTTTCATGAAAAATACATATGCTAGTATAAATCTATGATAACGTTTTCATAACAAAAAGTAAGGTGAAACGATGAATAATACAGAGATTAAACAATTTATTGAAGCAGGACATTTAACGGTTGGTATTGAATTCGGATCAACACGAATTAAAGCGATAGCGATTGATGATCAATGCCAAACACTCGCAACAGGTTCATTTGAATGGGAGAACAGTTACCGTAACGGTTATTGGACATATTCGATGAATGACGCATGGGTAGGTATTCAACGTGCATATGGTGTAATGACGCAAGAACTTAAAGACAAATATGATGTGACAGTGCGTCAACTCGCTTCATTAGGTATTAGTGGTATGATGCATGGCTACTTACCATTTGATGACAATGATGATTTACTCGTGCCATTTAGAACTTGGCGTAATAACAATGCTAATAAAGCAGCTGAACAATTGCGTGAAGATTTCCAAGTCAATATTCCAGAACGTTGGAGTATTGCGCAACTTTATCAATCAGCATTAGATCAAGAAGCACATGTTGAGAAAGTACGTTATATGACGACGCTTGCGGGATACATACACTGGTATTTAACTGATGAGAAAGTATTGGGTATCGGAGATGCATCAGGCATGTTCCCAATTGATAGTGAAACACAAGACTATCGTGAAGATATTATTCAGCGTTTTAATAAGAAATTTTCTGAAAAGGGTTACACACAAGACATAAGAGATCTCTTACCTAAAGTGGTTGTAGCAGGAGCGTATGCCGGACGTCTTACGGAAACGGGTGCGAAATTAGTAGACCCGAACGGTGAGTTACAAGCTGGATGTCCATTATGTGCACCTGAAGCAGATGCGGCCACAGGAATGGTAGCGACGAATAGTGTAGCACCAAGAACAGGGAATATTTCGGCAGGTACAAGTATCTTCTCAATGATTGTTCTTGAAAAGCCAATTAAAGATGTTTATCCAGAGGTAGATATTGTTACAACACCAGATGGTTATGAAGTAGCAATGATTCATGCGAATAACTGTACATCAGATATTAACGCGTGGGTTGATCTATTTGGCGAAGTCTTTGAAGCGATGGGCGTTCAATATGATAAAGGTGAACTATTTACCAAATTGTTTGAACGTGCTTTAAAAGGCGATGATGATTTAGGTAAGTTATTGTCATTTGGTTATATTTCAGGTGAATTTATTACAGATGTACAACATGGCTATCCAATGCTTGTACGATCAGTAGATAGCAATTTTAATTTAGCTAACTTAATGAAGACGCATATTTATAGCGCATTTAGTACGTTGAAAATTGGTATTGATTTACTAAAAGAAAAAGAAAATATTCATATTGATTCAATGTTTGGTCATGGTGGCATCTTTAAGACTGAAAAAGTTGCGCAATCCTTCTTAGCGGCCGCTTTAGACAGCCCAGTGCGTGTCATGCAAACTGCGAGTGAAGGTGGCGCTTGGGGTATCGCTGTCTTAGCAAGATACATGATTGAAACAGAGACATCTAATTTAGCAACTTATTTAAATGATTTCGCATTTAAAGGAACAGAATCTATGACTATTACGCCAACTGAAGAAGAAGTTGCACAATTTGAACAGTATACAGAACGTTTTAAACAAGGCATTCCACTTGAACGTCTTGCGCATGAACAATTTCATTCAGAATATAAATAACAACTAATAAACAAAGGTAGAAAGTGGGATTAAAGTGACGAACGAGATAGAAAAACGAGAACGTCAATTTTTAGGATTGCCTATGGTATTAATATGGGGTTACATTGCCGTAGCAATCTTCATGACCGGAGATGGTATGGAACAGGCGTTTTTATCTAAATATATTATGAGCCTGGGCTTTGATAATTCAGAAGCTGGTAATGTCTTAACCGTTTATGGCTTAGTGGTAGCAATTGCTTCGTGGTTATCAGGTGTGATGGCTGAGATTTTTAGCCCAAGACGTGTGATGACATTCGCATTTATCATTTGGATGGTCTTCCATGTTGGATTCTTAGTCCTTGGTTTAGAACAACAGAACTATGCCATGATGATGATCATGTATGGTATTCGTGGTTTAGCATATCCAATGTTTATTTATAGCTTTGTCGTATGGATTACATATTCTTCACCAAGTTACAAGCTTGCGTCAGCCATGGGTTGGTTCTGGGCAATGTATTCAATTGGTATAGGTGTATTAGGTTCATATTTACCAAGCTTTTCAATTCCAGTGATTGGTGAGATGGGCACTTTATGGTCAGCATTAGTCTTCATCTTAATTGGTGGATTAATCGCGATGTTCTTAGTTAAAGATAAAAAAGGTAAAGACGTAGAAGCGCAACATATGACTAAGAAAGAAATGTTAAGAGAATTTGGTCGAGGGATTACTATTCTTAAAAATAAGAATGTAGCAGTTGCCTTTGTCGTACGTATTATTAACCAATTGTCATTATTCGGCTTGGTTGTATTCTTACCTCATGTTTACACTGCAGATTTTGGTTTCACTACGTCAGAATGGTTACGTGTATGGGGCTTAATGTACATTATTACCATATTCACAAACTTATTCTGGGGTATTATGGGTGATAAAATTGGTTGGGTACGCCAAGTCCGTTGGTTCGGTTGTATTGGTATGGCCGTATCCACATTAGCGTTTTATTACTTCCCATCATGGAGTGGGCCTAATATCATTGTGACAACGTTAATTGCGATTATGTTTGGTTTCGCAGTTGCTGCGTTCGTCCCAATGTCAGCTATATTCCCAACGTTAGTCCCAGAACATAAAGGTGCAGCAGTATCTGTACATAACCTAGCCGCAGGATTAAGTAATTTCCTGGGTTATGGACTTGCAAGTGTGATGCTCATCTTCGCTTCAGCAGAAGTGACTATTTGGGCTTATGCAGTGATTTATGTATTAGGCTTTGTTCTTACATTCTTTATGAAAGTACAACAGCCTGGAAGACAAGTCAAAACAACAATTAGTTCACAATCAAATTAAAAAGGATGATAAAAATGACAAACATTATTGATCAATTTAAAGTAAACGGTAAAGTAGCAATCGTAACAGGTGGTGCCATGGGTCTAGGTAAAGCGATGGCAGAAGCATTGGCACAAGCAGGCGCAGATATTGTAATTGCAGACATTAAATTAGAATTAGCACAAGAAACAGCGAAAGCAATTGCTGATAATGAAGGCGTTAAAACGACAGCATTAAAAGTAGACGTAACTAATCCAGAAGACGTTAATAAAATGGTGGATGACGTCGTAAATGAGTATGGCAAAGTAGATATCTTAGTCAACAATGCGGGTATGACAATTAATGAAAAAGCAGAAGATGTGTCTTACGAAAATTGGTTAAAAGTAATTAACTTAAACTTAAATGGTGTCTTCTTAGTAGCCCAAGCAGTAGGACGTCAAATGATCAAACAAGGCTATGGTTCAATCATTAATACCTCATCTATGTCAGGCTTAATTGCCAATAAACCTCAAGAACAAGCATCTTATAATGCATCTAAAGCAGGCGTTATCATGTTAACGAAAAGTTTAGCAATGGAATGGTCTAAATATGGCATCAAAGTAAACACAATTGCGCCAGGATACATGAAAACGGCATTAACTGAACCAATGTTTAATACTGGTGGCGAAATGATTGACTATTGGATGGGAGCAACACCAATGGGTCGTCCAGGTGAACCAGAAGAGCTAGGAGGAATTGTTGTATACCTTGCATCAGATGCGTCATCATTCGCACAAGGTAGCGTATTTACAATTGACGGTGGTTACACAGCATTATAATCATATTTAATGATTGACAAAGATAAATAGTTACAATATACATCTCAACAGTAGGTGAAAATCTATCTGTATGAGGTGTATTTTTTTATAAGCAGATCAGGAATTTCTAGAATGACGTTATGCTTGCCGGTTAGGTCGGGTAAACAGTACATATAGACTTATTGAACGGAGGAATAATGATGAAACGCTCGACAGATCTCGATAAGACATTGAAATCTTTAGATGGACAAAAATACGGCGCGTATAAAAGAATTAAAGGAACATATGTCTTTAATCAATTTCGTTTAGCTATTGATCATGTACAGGTAGACCCTTTTGCGCCACCTTCAAAAATGCGACTTATGATCCAACGAGATGTTGCTCAAATTCCGGATCATTTACTAGATACGAAAGACAAACGGCTTGCAGTATCGGACTTCTTAACCCGAGCGTTTGCCTATCAAGTCGCAACGTTTAATCGCACTGTAAAAGGTTCTGGGAAAAATGGAAAAATCTTTATCGATCATTGTGGCCAAGAAATGCTAGAACGCACGTCGGTTGTAATCAATGACAAAACCATTGAAGTGCGCATTGAAGTTGGTATGCCAGCTGCAGGACGTAAGATTCTTGGAAAAGCTGCAGCGCATACACTGATAAACGGTTTACCAAAGATTGTAAATCAAGCCATGATGTATCAAAATATTGATCAGCAAGCACTTCAACATCAAGTGACAGTAAAACTCGACCAAACGTATATTAGAGAACAACTTGAACAACAACATCTAGTTGCTTTCGTTGCGAATAATGCTATTTTACCAAGAAAAAGTGGTGTGTCTGATGAACCAATGAAAGGTGCGATTCGATTTACGAGTCCAACAACGCTTGAAACGACGTTTAACTTACCAAGTGGTCGGGCAGTCACAGGGATGGCTATTCCTGAAGGCATCACATTGATTGTTGGTGGCGGTTATCATGGTAAATCGACCTTATTAGAAGCACTTGAACGTAGTGTTTATGATCATATTCCTAATGATGGACGTGAATTTGTAATTACACGTCATGATGCTATGAAGATACGTGCTGAGGATGGACGTGGTATTCACAACGTTAACATTAGTCCGTTTATAGATAATTTGCCTGGTAAGAAGGACACGACGCATTTTTCAACTGAGAATGCGAGTGGCAGTACCTCTCAAGCGGCAAATGTGATGGAAGCATTGGAAACGCAAACGTCAACGTTACTTATAGATGAAGACACATCAGCAACGAACTTTATGATACGTGATGGGCGCATGCAGAAATTGATTGCGCCTGATAAAGAGCCCATTACACCATTTTCAAATAAAGTGAGACCACTCTTTGAAACACATCACGTTTCAACCATTTTGATTGTCGGTGGCTCTGGTGATTACTTTGACGTAGCTGATCAAGTATTAATGATGGATGAGTATCATTTGAAGGATGTGACGGATGAAGCGAAAGCCATTGCACAATCAGACGGCTATCAACGCGACACACAAGTAGAAACGTCATTTGGTGAGATTCCATCTCGGGTGCCGTTAGCCACTTCTTTCTCTAAAAAGGGAAAAGATGATCGATTGAAAGCGAAAGGACTACACACAGTCATGTACGGCAAGGAAGCAATTGATTTAACTGGTTTAGAACAACTGCTCGACGATAGTCAAACCAATGCATTGCCGGTTATGATTAATTACTTTAGACATCAACTGATAGATCATCATTTAAGTCTTATTGAGGCGACGAACCAAATGTATGAGGTGATTGAAAAGCATGGCATCGAAGCGGTATCTAACTTCGATGGTCATCCGGGTAATCTAGCGCTACCACGTAAACAAGAATTTATTGGAACGTTAAACCGTTACCGCGGATTAAAAGTGAAATAACATAACAAAAGCACATTGCACTTGATAGTTAATCAAGCTTTGCAATGTGCTTTTAATTCGTTAAGAAAAAGTCTACAGTAATATCATCATCATAATATCTTTCGTCATATTCTTCAATTGACGTATTAGGCAGTATGCTTAAGCTTTTGACATAATCAATACCATAGTCTTCGACATAGCCGTGTTGGCCATGTTTAACATAAGGCGTTACTTTCGATTTAAATTTAACAACTTGATGTAAAAATGGATCTTGGTCGTGATAATATCGCTTCGCTGCATAAACCCAAACATGATCGAAATATTGACCGCCGATGTTCACATCAGTTAATAAAATTTTCGAGAAAATAGGCTTGTTTGGAATTTTTACTTTAGGTGTTATAGTAATATGTTCAATTCGACCTATGACGGTTACAGTTTTATTTTTCAAAGATTTCAAGCTATCGCGAGGCATACCATCACCTTCTTTTGCAAAAATTGTAAAATTGATAACTATTACTTGAAAAAAATAATATTTGATATAATTTTACAACAAAATGCATAAAAAGTGGTGGGATATACATTTTGAAAATACTTTATTTCGGAAGTGTATATTTATGAAATTTACTGTATATGATGGTGGATGCCTTCAGCTGCACGAATACCACTAAAGATACAACCACCTAGGAAAGTACCTTCTAATGCACGATATCCATGAACACCGCCACCACCAAAACCAGATGCTTCTCCAGCGGCGTATAGTCCTTGAATCGGTTGCATCTTTGAATTAAGTGCTTGGCCTTCTAAATTTGTTTGAATGCCACCAAGTGTTTTACGACTAATGATATTTAATTTGACGGCAATCAAACGTCCATTCTGCCCACTTAACATTTTATGAGGTTTGGCCGTACGTATTAATTTATCGCCTAAGAACTGGCGTGCATTATTGATGAAGGCGACTTGTGGATCTTTCGTAAACGGATTATCAATTTGTAAGTCGCGTGCTTTGATTTCTTGCTTAATCGCTTCATAATCAAGTAACGTACTACCAACTAAGTCGTTCATTTTTCGAACAAGCGTACCCAAATCATCAGCAATAACAAAGTCCGGGCCATTATTCATAAAGGCTTCTACTGGAGAGGTTGCTTTACGACCTAAGCGTTCTTGAAGTAGCAACTTGATATCTTTGTCCGTTAAATCAGGGTTCTGTTCAGAGCCTGAAAGGACGAATTCTTTCTTAATAATGTCTTCTGTTAAGATGAACCACGAATAGTCATAACCTGTGTTCATGATAGTTTCTAATGTATGTAAGGTGTCGAAACCAGGATAATCAGGCGCAGGCATACGTTTGCCAGTAGCGTCAAACCACATAGAAGATGGACCTGGAATAATACGAATGCCGTGGTTCGACCAAATTGGGCTATGATTCTGAATACCTTCAGTGTAGTGCCACATACGATCTTTATTCACGATGTTTGCACCTGCATCTTCAGTAATTTGAATTAACCGTCCATCCGTTGAATCAGGTACCCCTTGAATCATAGTTTTTGGTGGATTACCTAAACGTTTAGGCCAGTATTTACGAATAAGTGGCATGTTGGCACCAATACCACCTGAAGTAATTAACAGCGCATCCACTTCGAAATGGAATGTATCTATCACGGTACGGGATGATTTCTCACCGCGTGCCACATCACTTGGTTCTAAAATATTTCCAGCAATGTGTGTCACTTGATTATGTTTGATACCAATATCTGTTACTTGATGACGTGCGAGAAATTCAAATTGACCTTCTTGTTCTTTTTCAAGGACGTAACGACTAAACGGCTCAACTAATCCAGGACCTGTCCCCCATGTGATATGGAAACGTGGCACAGAATTACCATGACCTGAAGCAGACGTACCGCCACGTTCAGCCCAACCTAAGATAGGTGTTAGGCGTACGCCCATCGATTTTAAATAATTTTCCTTTTCAAAAGTCGCAAAGCGCACGTAAGCTTCAGCCCATTGTTTCGCCCAATAATCTTCATCCTCCGGGCGGTCAAATTGAGCAGAGCCAAACCAATCATTCAGGGCAAGTTCATACGAATCTTTAACCCCTAGACGTTGTTGAATCTTAGAATTTACAAGAAACAACCCGCCAAATGACCAGTAAGCTTGTCCACCTATCGCTTGACGTGGTTCCTGGTCTAACATTGTGACATGATAGCCTTTCTTTAATAATTCTGTCGCAGCAACTAACCCACTTAACCCTGAACCAATGACAAATACCTTTTTATTCATAACAAACTCCTTACGATTCTTTTTAGTTACAAATGCATTTACCATATTTTATCAAGTAATGAAGATAAGCGAAAAGGATTATCAAAATTATTTTGATTTAATATATGCGTTTAAAAGATAATTTAGAGCGAATACCACTTTAAATTTAAGCGTTTATTTCAGTTTTTACTTTAAAAAAGTATTAAAAAAATCCAACCCTGATTATTTGATTTCGCTTAAAGAAAAATGGTTGGTTTCAATTCAAACTATAGCAATTAGAGCTTATAAATATTTATATTGACTAGTAGCCAATATAAATATTTATGGGCTAATATTAATAAAAAAGGTTACAAATACGAAGAACCACTAGATAGTAAACTCATTATTGCTAAACCTATAAAAATGAATAGCCTCATTGATTTTTTATTTAAAAAAGAGATGATAGCGCCTAATGAGTTATTGGATAGGCTTAAGGTGAAACCTTTATTTTTAAATGAAATTGCTGGTTTTGATCCTAGAATATTTGATAAGTATATGGATAATGAGAAAGAAAAGCAAAATGGACAGATTTTAAAAATATTTGAAAATAACAATTCTTAAAATGAGTTATTAAAAATTTAAGGGTATATACTTATATCAAATCTTCTTAAAGGGGTGGATGTAAATGGCAACATTAGAAGTGCTTAATCCAGCGACAAACGAAGTGATTCAAACATTAGACTACACTGACGAAGCAACAGCGAAACAACAAATTGAGAAAGCACATGAAGCGTTTAAATCTTGGAGAGAGGTAGACGCACATGAACGTGCAGACAAATTATATAAATGGTTCGCTTTGATTAACGAACATAAAGAAGAATTGGCAGAACTCATTACTAAAGAGGGCGGTAAACCTTTAAAAGAAGCACAAGGTGAAGTAGACTACGCGAATTCATACGTTTCTTGGTATGCCGAAGAAGCCAAACGTATTTACGGACGTACCATTCCTGCGAATACACCGAATAAAAACATTATCATTAAGAAATTCCCAGTAGGTGTAGTTGGTGCGATAACACCGTGGAATTTCCCAGCGGCAATGATTACACGTAAGATTGCACCAGCATTGGCTGCGGGTTGTACTATTGTTTGTAAACCAGCCACGCAAACACCACTGACAACGATACGCTTAATTGAATTAGCGCATGAAGCAGGTATCCCAGAAGATGCCGTTCAATACGTTATTATGTCAGGTAAAGATGCAGGTGAATTGTTCACGAAACATCCAGTGATGCAGAAAGTGACGTTTACTGGCTCAACTAATGTAGGTAAGAAACTTATTGCGCAAGCGGCTGAATCCGTTGAAAATGTCACAATGGAACTGGGTGGCCTGGCACCACTCATTGTTCATGAAGACGCCGATATTGACTATGCGGTAGACCAAACAATTGCTTCAAAATTCCGAAATGCAGGTCAAACATGTATCTGTGCAAACCGTGTATACGTACATGAAGCGGTTGAAGATGCGTTTGTTAAGCAATTAACGCAAAAAGTTCATGAACTGAAAGTCGGAAATGGTATGGATAAAGACGTTACGATTGGGCCATTGATTAACGAAGATGGCGTGAAGAAAGTGGTTAATCAATTGAAAGATGCAGAATCTAAGGGCGCTAAATTATCACGCTCATTAGACGAAGCACAAGAAATGGGCGGCAATTTCTTAAAACCTGTCGTCGTTTCAAATGCGAACCAAGAGATGTTAGCCATGCAAGAGGAAACATTTGGTCCTATCGTACCGATTGCAACATACTCAGATCTAGAAGATGCCATTCAAATGGCGAATGATACACAATTTGGCTTAGCTGCTTATTTCTTTACAAATGATTATCGCACAGGCTTCCACTTATATCATTCACTTGATTATGGCGTGATCGGTTGGAATGACGGTGGACCATCAGCAGCCCATGCACCGTTCGGAGGTATGAAAGAAAGTGGTTATGGCCGAGAAGGTGGCACAGAAGGTATTGAACCTTACTTAGAAACAAAATATTTATCAATCGGTAATTTGTAGTAAAGATTGCTCGCTTCTCATTTATGGGAAGCGATTTTTTTATCGAAAAAATTATTGTGAATTCATCATTTTAGTTTAAAATTACTTTACAAATATTTATGAAATCGTTTACATACACCATTTTCAGTGAAAGAATAGTATAAGATACATAAACTTAGGAGGATGTTATTTATGAGTGAGACGATTCCGGAGAAAATGAATGTTGCATTAATGCATGAACCTTATGATATTGAAATTGTTGAAAGAGACATGCCTGAAGTAGGTCCTAAAGATGTCCTAATTAAGATGATGGCGGTAGGCGTATGTGGTTCTGACGTCCATTATTATGCACACGGTCGTGTAGGCGAATTCGTTGTTGAGAAACCAATCGTATTAGGGCACGAATGTGCAGGTATGGTCGCACAAGTTGGGGAAGATGTCACAGACTTTAAAGTTGGTGATCGAGTTGCTATCGAACCAGGTGAACCTTGTCGTGAATGTGAATATTGTAAATCTGGACGCTATAACTTATGCCCACATATGGAATTTATGGCAACACCACCGTACGATGGTGCATTCTGTGAATACGTAAGCCATCCGGCAGACTTCCTTTATCATCTACCAGACTCAGTGACTTATGAACAAGCGACATTGGTTGAACCATTTTCAGTTGGGTTACAAGCATGTAAACGTGCGGATATTAAACCAGGTTCAACAGTTGTCATCATGGGTATGGGTCCCGTTGGTTTAATGGCAGTTGTCGCTGCTAAAGCTTATGGCGCAACAAATATTATTGTTTCAGATTTAGAAGATAATCGTTTAGAAGCGGCTAAACGTTTAGGTGCAACAACGACAATTAATATTAAAAATGAAGATGTTGTTGAACGTATTAAAGCCTTAACAGACGGGCAAGGCGTGAACTATGCCATTGAAACTGCAGGTAATCCGATTGCCTTAAGAAGTGCGTTAAATTCATTAAAAGATGGTGGCACTTTAGCAATTGTTGGCTTACCTCAAGAAGATATGAACGAAATTAACGTGCCATTTATCGCGAACCATGAAATCAATATTGTAGGTGTGTTTAGATATGCGAATACGTACCCACAAGGTATCCGAATCTTAAGTACAACAGACGCTGACATCGATTCACTATTCACACATCAATTTGAACTTGCCGATACAAAAGAAGCGATGGAATTAACACGTACAAGTAAAGGCGATGCCTTGAAAGTGATGGTTTATCCAAATGGCTTTTTAGATAAATAATGAATCACCACCATTAAGCTAAATTGAATATACATTAACATACAGCCTCCCACCTCGCATGGTGTGGAGGCTATTTGTGTTAGATGAAAATAAACGATTGGTCGGCGCAGAAATTTATGGTATTGACACAGCTGATTTAGTAAACTTACTCGTATTTATCAATAATCAACGTATGACAGCACAAGATTTAAATCAATTGATCTTTGCCTTCCCTGATGCCTCTAGTGGTGTCGTTGATATGTTGAAAGCGACTATGTTGTAAATTAATATAAATCAATAAACAAGCCTACATATTGGAACTAATGCGTTATTGTTCCGAATCATGTAGGCTTGTTTTTATATTTTAACTATACGCGCAGTCTAAAATATTACTTTTGAGATTCTAAGAATTTTTCAGCTACGGCTTTACCAGATTGTGGATTTTGACCAGTAATGATGCGACCATCAGCGACTGCAAATTCAGTCCAATTATCGCCTTGCTCATAGTTAGCACCACGACGTTTCAGTTCATCTTCAGTAAGATAAGGCACGACGTCTGCCAAACCAACCGCTTGTTCTTCACTATTTGAGAAACCAGTAACTGTTTTGCCATCGATGATATAGTTACCTTCAGCATCTTTAACATTTAATAGGCCGATTGCGCCATGACAAACAGATGAAACGACATCGTTATTGTCATAGATTTCTTGTGTTAATTTCTGTAAAACTTCATTGTCTTTGAAATCCCAAATCGTACCGTGACCGCCAGCGAAGTAGATAATATCGTAATTCTCAGCTTTGACAGCATCAGGTGTAACGGTATGGCCAAGACGTGTCATAAAGTCTTTGTTTTGATAGTATTTCCAATCCAAATCAGTCATCATATCCTCTTGTAGACTTTGTGGATCAATGGCAGTATAACCACCTTCTGGGCTAATGTAATGCACTTTATAACCATTTTTATATAAGACATCCGCGAAATGAACAACCTCGCTAAACCATAGACCAGTTGGACGGTTCATATCTGGATATTTCGTTACACTTGTCACAACCACTAATGCTCTTTTTGTATTCATTGATACGCCTCCTCATTTTATACTACCTTCAGTCTACCCTTTTCAGAAAAGTAGGAAACCGAAGTAGTCGTGTATTAAAGATATCATGTTTCAAGTAAAAAGACGTAAGATGTATTCGTTGTGCGTCAAATGCAACTTCAATATACTTAATATAATGATGATTATTAGCGAAAGGAGGAATTAGAATGGCACAAGATAATAACAAATTGAAATGGTCAAGCTTAATAATGGGGACATTACTGTTAATTGTGGCAGTTATCATCTTTAGTTATCCTGTTAAAAACTTCTACACGCTGACTTGGCTTATTGGTTTATTTATTCTTATTAACGGTGTGATTCAGTTGTTATTCCGTCGTGCTGCAAGAGCGCTCGCTGGTAGTGGTACTGGACTTATTATGGTTATAGGGATTATAGATATTATATTTGGACTGCTCGTCATGTTTAATGTTGGAGCAAGTTCAACATTCTTTATTTTCATGTTTGCCGCATGGTTTATAGTAAGTTCAATTATTGGTCTACTTACGATTTCTAAGCAAAGCCGTTTAAAAGGACTATCTATCGTAGTTAATATTTTAGGCTTGCTATTAGGAATGATTTTATTATTTAATCCTATGATGGGAATGATACTTGTTTCAACAATGATTGCGATCACATTTGCAATTTTAGGTGTAACTTATGTCATTGACGGCCTTGCATAAATTTTCAGGATAGGGAGAGAGACATAAATAATATGATGATGCTATTTTGCAAATTCGCAGTAGCTGACTGAACTGCAAATGCGCGTAAATCAAGCTTTTTTAGTTCTAGCCATCCTTGCGGGTGGGGCCCCAGCAAAGAGAATTTCATCAAGAAATTCTACAAACAAAGCAAGTTGGGAGTCGGGGCCCCAACAAAGAGAATTTCACTAAGAAATTCTACAAGCAAAGCAAGTTGGGAGTAGACAACGAATTTAAAAAGAATTCTGTCCCACTCCCGTTGACTTTCTCCCGATTTTTATATTTAGAAGAGAAAATGTTAAAAAGTGAATTTATGATTTGGAAGTATTACAATAAAATATATTAAACAATGATTATAGGAGGCATTCATGTGACGTACAATTTTGATGAAATCATTGATCGCCGTGAAACCAATGCGATGAATGTTGAAGGTTATAAAGGTTACTTATTTGGAGATGCAGATACTTCAGACTTAGAAGACCATGATGAACTCATCCGTATGTGGGTCGCTGATATGGATTTCGCGACACCCGACGTTGTGTTAGATGCGATTAAAGATAGACTAGATAAAAAGATTCTAGGTTATACCAACATATTTGGTACAGATTATTATGATGCCTTTGTCTCATGGACAGAGCGACGATTTGGTTATACATTCCCACAAGACCACCTTGTATTCTCTCATGGTATAGTTGCTGGGTTAATTGAACTTGTAAGTTATATTTGTGACGAAGATGACAAAGCACTTATTTTAACACCAAGTTATGGACCATTTAAAATGGCATGCGATAAAAATCACATTGAAACGGTTTATTCTCCAATGATTAATCATAACGGTTATTATGAAATTGATTTCGAAGATGTACGCAAAAAAGTGGAATCAGAAAATATAAAACTGTGTATTTTTGCGAACCCACATAATCCGACAGGCCGCGTATGGTCAGAAGATGAATTGAAACAATTTGGTCAAATCATGGCAGATAATGATGTATGGATCATTTCAGATGAAATTCATTGTGACATTAAACGGGCTGGTCAAACCCATATCCCATTTGCTAAAGCAGTGCCAGATTACGATAAGATTGTGACCGCAATGTCGCAAAGTAAGGCATTTAATATAGCAGGCTTAATGTTCTCAAACATCATTATTCCGAATAGAAGATTATTAAAGACATGGAAGTTACATCACTTTAGTTCTGAGAATCCATTAAGTATCGTTGCGACACAGGCCGCTTATGAAAAGGGCGAAGACTGGTTAGCCGCTATGAATGATTATTTAGACGACAACTTCAAATATTTGGCAAACTTCTTAGAACAAGAACTTCCTCATGCAGAATTTAAAATACCAGAAGCCACGTACCTCGCATGGGTAGATTTAAGCTATTACATCAAAGAAAAAGAAATCAACGAACCCATCGCGAAATACTTTATCAAACACGCAGGCGTGATCATTGAAGGACAAGAACAATTCGTGCATAACGCGGAAGGTCACATTAGAATCAATATTGCCATTCCACGTGAAGTTATGAAAAAAGGATTACAAAAAATAAAAGATGCATTGATTTAAAAGGAGATTATGCATGTCAATTATACCTCTATCGAACAACGGTCAGACACCATTTCAAAAGTTGTTAGGCCATCAAGACAAAATAATGCAGTCATGGTCACAGTTAAGTGATGTGTTAGAAAGTGACGGCACACTTAGCAAGGCATTGAAAGAAGAAATACGAAGAATGTTAGCCCAGAAGAATGGGTGCCAATACTGTAAGGCAAAAGGTCAACCTACCGGCAGTCTACAAGATGAAAAATCATCCATTTGCATAGGATTTACCGAGGTGTTTATCAAAATGGGCGACCACATTCCAGACAACATTATTAAAGTACTTCAAGACAATCTAACAACAGAAGAAATCGTTGAACTCATTGCATTTATTACATTCACCAACGCACAACAGAACTTTGGTGCAATAATGAAATTACAACCATAACTCAAACCTCTAGTCTATTTGGCTAGAGGCATTTTTATTTCAAATGTTCAAATTACCAAAAAGTATATTATTACTCTCTATTTATAATTTTATATGATATGATACAAGAAACAGAATATTCAGTCATAATCAATTTTTATAACTTTATAAATAAGGGGGTTAGGCTCATGCCTAAAAAGTTATTTAGTATTGATTTAAACAAGACAATGGACCAACAAGATCATCCAGGTCACAATCGCTGGCATCCAGATATTCCAGCGGCTTTTTCAGTGGATCCTGGAGAATCGTTCAGAATAGAATGTTTAGACTGGACAGACGGTCAAATTAGTAATAATGATGATCCGAGTGATATTAAACACGTCAATTTAAATCGAGTTCATGTATTAAGTGGACCAGTACATGTTAACGGTGTGGAACCTGGAGATTTACTTGTTGTGGATATTCTAGATATTGGTGTATTTGATGAACATCAATGGGGATTCAACGGTATCTTTGATAAAACGAATGGTGGAAGTTTCCTTGTAGATCATTATCCTAATGCGCAAAAATCAATTTGGGATTTCAATGGTATTTATGCGACGAGTCGACATGTACCTGGAGTAGAGTTTGTAGGTTTAATTCATCCTGGCTTAATTGGTGTGGCACCATCTCAAGAAATGCTAGATGAATGGAATCGCCGTGAAAAAGAACTTGTTGATACTGACCCAAATCGAGAACCCGTATTAGCTAATTTACCTGACACAGACGCTGTAGTTGCTGGTACGTTAACTGGGAAAGATTTCGACAGAGTGGCTAAAGAAGGTGCACGTACGGTTCCACCACGTGAAAATGGTGGTAACTGTGATATCAAAAACTTATCTAAAGGTTCACGTATTTACTTCCCAGTCTTTGTTGATGGCGCAAAATTATCAGTAGGAGATTTACATTTCTCTCAAGGTGATGGCGAAATCACATTCTGCGGTGGTATTGAAATGCCTGGTTGGATTGAACTTAGAGTTAATGTTATTAAAAATGGCATGGAAAAATATCATATTAAGAAGAATCCAGCATTTAAACCAGGTCCAGTAATGCCTAATTATACGGATTACATCGTCTTTGAAGGTATTTCTGTTAACGAATTTAGTGGTAAACAAACGTATTTAGATGCTAATACGGCATATAGAAATGCTGTATTAAACGCAATTGAATTCTTAAAAACACGTGGCTTTACTGGCGAACAAGCATACATGTTACTAGGTACAGCTCCTGTACAAGGCACTGTAGTTGGCATTGTAGATGTTCCCAATGCATGTTGTACAATCGCAATTCCTCGAGAAATTTTTAAAGAGGATATTATTCCAAACTTGGAGCCGGATAAGTAATGCCTAATTATACTTATAATTGCGCAAAATGCGGAGAATTTACACTTCGACAATCAATGAACGTTCAACATGATACAGCTACTTGTCCTTCGTGTGAGAATGAAGGAACACGTGTTTTTAATAGTTTTCAAACGTATAAAATGGATGGAAAGTTAAAAAAACGTATTGAAAGAGGTCAAGAACCCAGATTAGTAAGTAAAGATAAACTTCCACCAATGACTCCAAAACCAAGTAAAGCAGCTCGTCCTTGGATGGCTGGTCATTAATTAAATCTGGCATATTTACCCTCAGCACATTTAAAATGCTGGGGGTATTTTCATGCCTTGTTCTAAATACGTCCCTTATTTAAAAAAGTAAAAATTCTGTCACTTACGTTTATTTGAAATTATAAAAATATAACTCTAATATATAATTGAAAGGGTGTAAAGCGCTTACACCAAATTAGGGTGATTATGTTCTAAGCAAACATTATTAAGGGATGGAAAGACAACTTCAAAGGTGAAAGGGGTAGCAAATGATGTCTAAATCATATGATTTAATCGTTATTGGAGCAGGGCCTGGAGGTTATGCAGCAGCAATTCGAGCAGCGCAATTAGGAAAGCATGTAGCGATTGTTGAGAAACAACACGTGGGTGGTGTATGTCTGAACGTAGGTTGTATACCGTCAAAGATATTTTTAGAATATGGTGCGAAAGTGAGAGACATACAATCTGCAAACAATTGGGGAATTAAGACGAATCACATAGATATCGATTTAAATGGTCTTGTGCAACGTAAAGACCAAGTGGTTAAGACCGTAACGGATGACGTTCGAGATGCATTACAGCAACACAATGTTGACATGATTGAAGGCGAAGCAGAAGTACTTGAAGGATTGAAAGTCCAAGTGAATCAGACCATTTACACGGCGGAAGATATTATTTTAGCAACAGGGACAAAGCCGTTTGTACCACCAATCGAAGGTCTAGATCAAGCACACTTTGAAACAGCTGACACATTTTTCAACATGGATGCATTGCCGAAACAACTCGTGATAATTGGTGGCGGTGTGATTGCCTCGGAAATCGCCTCTTCAATGGCTGATTTAGGCGTAGATGTTACGATTTTGGAAAAGGGCGATAACATTTTATCTAGTGAAATTGAGGAGATACATACGCATCTATCCTCATATTTGAAACAACAAGGTGTACAAATTATTACCAATTCAGAAACAACGAAAGTGAATGCTACAACCTTAGAAATAGATGGTAAAGATGGGCCTAAAGAAATACCATATGAAACGTTACTCTTTGCGACAGGACGACAACCTAATGTTCATGTGGCTAAGGCATTAAAGCTAGAACAAGATGGGAAGTGCCTCCAAGTCAATGAACATTATGAAACAAGCTATGCGCATGTTTATGCAATTGGTGATTTGGTGCCAGGTTATCAACTAGCACATACCGCAAGTGCGCATGGTAAGTATGTAGCAGAACATATTGCAGGCAAACATCCAGAGGCGATTAATCAAGAAGATATACCGCGATGTATCTATACAAGATTGGAATCTGCGTCTGTTGGTTTATCAGCATTACAAGCACAAGAAGCGGGCTATGAGGTTGAAGTGACAACTGCGTCTTTTCAGAAGAATCCTAAAGCAATCTTGAAAGGTGAAACACAAGGACTTGTTAAAATAGTGGCGAATAAGCAAGATGGCAAGATCTTAGGTGGATTTATCGTTGGGCCACATGCGACAGATTTAATTAGTGAAATTTTAGGCATTAAAATGGCAGGAGGTACGTTGAACGATATTGCGCACATTATTCAACCACATCCTTCACTATCAGAAGTGATTGGTGAAAGTGCAGAGGCATCTTTTGGAAAAGCAATATACCATTAAGTATGAACGATCATTATCTTTCAAAATCCAAGTCAAATACATTGAAAATCTATTCTTTTTAATACATTAGCGATTTATTTATAAATTACACAAAATGAATTTTAATATTTACGTAACTAGTTTGAACGATCCCCCAGGTGCGCCAAAGCTACTTGGGGTTTTAATGTGTCATTTATGTAACTCGTTAATTAACGTAGCGATTAAAATGTTAAAGTAAATTAAATTGTTTAAGTAATAAACCTCATTCGTTAAAAATACGCAGTATTGTGTAAACTACACACATTAAAGTAACTTAATAAACTGCAATTTAACAATCATTGAACAGTCACTATCGTTTATCGTAAGATAGTTGACTTCTTTTTTAAAATACACTATCTTATATTATAAGATAGTTAGTAAAAGGTGATGACATGTCAGTATCTAATCAAATGATGAAGGGGCTTTTAGATGGTGCAATTCTGGGACTTATAGCTAAGGGAGAGACGTATGGGTATGAAATTTTAGAGAAATTAAAAGCAAACCAATTTCCTGAAATTAGCGATGGTAGTATTTATCCAGTGTTACTTAGATTAAGTAAGAAAGGCTACGTTCACACAACCACGCGTAAATCAGATAACGGTGGCCCTAAACGTAAGTATTATACGATTTCTGAAAGCGGCCAAGAAGAATTGGAACGATTTAAGGAGAAATGGCGTTATCTCAACTCAGGAATGAATAATTTATTCGGGAGTGATGAATATGATGACTAAAGCACAGAAAGACTATATATTAAAGCTAAAGGCAGAATTAATGTTTAGAGGTAAGGATGAGGATGAAGTCCATGCCATTGGTGATGAATTACAAGATCACTTTGAAATGGCAGAAGCGAATGGTGGCGATGTGAGCGATATTCTGAATACGCCTGTGAAAGACTATGCGGATAACTTCTCTAAAGAAATGAGTTTCACTAAAGGGTTACCTAAATATTTAACGTACTTCGTATGCTTTATGATTGCGGTATTTACGATACCAGATTTCTTTGAAACGACCTTCACACTCACAGTGGGCTATATTTTAAATATAATCTTTATCTTCGTATTAGCGATCATTGTGCCGTGGTTCTTAATAAGAAAAGCAATTGTAAAATATGGCGATGCTAAACGTGTCTATGTCTATGCGTTTATAGGCGGTATGGTTCTTTTTACACTAATGATTGTAAGTACGTATATTGCTGAAAAATATCCAATCTATACACTTGTGAGCCTTAATCAAACGCAAAGTATCGTTACTGGACTCATATTATTAGCAATTGTCATGTTGCTATGTTTCATTGTGAAACAAAAGCTATTTGCACTTGTCATCTTTATCGTGTGCTTACCTAATTTAATCGGCCAGATTTTTAAAGCACATCATCATTCTAATGAGCAATTTCTAACGATATCACTTGTACTGTATATCGTATTACTTATTGGAATCAATATCGCATTCTTTGGTCATGCTTATTATACGAACCGAAAAGAGCGAAAACATCATTCTTAAATGATTGATAAAAAGCGTTGAATCACTTCATTAATAGTGACTCAACGCTTTTATTAGTGACGCATCATTGAAATATGAATGCATCATTAATCGACTAACCAACCACCATCGATTGGAATAATTGAACCGTGGATGAAATCAGAATCATCACTTGCTAGGAAGAGTGACAATTGTGCAATTTCCTCTGGTTGACCATAACGACCAGCAGGTACAGAATTTGTTTTTTCCATAACATCTGCAGAACCTTCTTCAAACATCGCATGTGTCATGCCAGTATCAACGGCACCAGGTGCAATGGCATTTGCTTTAATACCTTTAATACCGTAATCAAATGATAATTGTTTCGTATAACCTGCAATACCATGTTTCGCTGAAGTATAAGCTGCACCGCCACCGCCAGCTACAAATGCACCGATAGAAGCAATATTAATAACCGTACCTTTGCCATTGTCAATCATATGTGGCAACACTGCATTCGTTACAAGATACGTACCTTTTAAATTAATATTAATAATTCTATCCCATAATTCCTCTGACGTTTCTAGCGTTGGTTTATAATCATCTAGGATACCAGCTGTATTACTTAAGATATTAATCGTACCAAATGCTTCAACACCTTGTTTAACAGCGTGGTCAACACTTTCTTTATTAGATACATCGATCGTAACTGGCAGTGCTTCGCCACCATGCACTTTAATGTCACTAGCTGTTTGGTTCACAGTCTCTTCATTGATATCAGCGATTATAACTTTAGCACCTTCTGATGCATAAAGAATGGCCTGTGCTTTACCCATACCAGAACCTGCACCTGTAATAAATGCGACTTTACCATCTAATTTACCCATTAATAATCCCTCCAAGATATATTCATGAACACCCTTTATTTAACTATTCCTTTAAAATGTGAAAGTATTCATATCACTTATTTATGTATTCATAACTTTAAGTTATGAGACTTTGAATGATTATTAATTAAGAATATAGGTTCAACTAAATTATTGTAGATTGCTAGGATAATAAATTTTACTTACTAAAATACGAAGTATAGGCTGCGAGACGCTACTAGGAATAGCATTAGCACTGAGACAAAACCTAAGTAAAAAAAAGAGTTAAATCACAACCTACAAGACTTTGAAAAAGGCTTATAAAGTGATTTAACTCTTTTCAATTCTAATCAACTTTGTGGGGGCGAAAAAACGAATTCTTAAACACTAGAATTCTGTTTCGCTCCTAGCAATGCCTAGAGCAAGCGAGCAGCAACAATACGTAGTATTGTGTAACCTGCACGCATTCAATTGTTAGAGTATTTAACGCATTATAGTTCTTCGTACATAGCTACAATTTCATCTGCTAATCGGTCATTGATTTTCGCATATTCTAATAAGAATGCTTTTACACCATGTGCATCAATGTATTCACGCATTTCAACTGTTTCTTTATCGTTCATATCATCATATTTCAATAATAACGCTGCTGCTTTTAATAAGCCTTTGCGACGTAAGTTATTTTCATATAGATAAGATAAAGGTTTGATAATACGATCTTTAGGACCGATTTTACGGATTGTGCCACGACCTACACGTGTTACTTCGTCAGAAAGGTATGGATTTTCGAAACGACCAATAATTTTTTCAACATAAGCCGCTTGTTCATCTTTAGTGAAGCTGAAGTTATCTACGATATACTCGCTTGTTTCACCTAATACTTGACGTAAATCTGCAACGATAGCATCATCTTTAACCGCATCTAAGACAGTATCTCTACCATAGAAACGACCAGCATATGCTAATAAGGCATGACCTGTATTAACAGTTAATAATTTACGTTCGATATAAGGTGTTAAATCATCAACATATTTAATATGTTCTAATTCTTCACCGTACCAAGCGTCTTTTTCGACAACCCATTCAAAGAAAGGCTCAACCATAACGTCTAAAATATTGTCATTCTTTTGAAGAGGGACAATACGGTCAACCGCAGAGTTTGCGAAGTGAATGTTATCGCCTAATGGACCAGTGATATCTAAGATTGCTTCTTTAAGCGTATCAGTCGCCATAATTGCATTTTCACATGCCACGATGTTGACGTGATTTTCTTTTTCTTTTAACACTGGTGCGAATGATTTCGCAATAATAGGAAGAATGTTTACACCAACCGCAGTTGTAATGATATCTGCTTCAAGAATCGCTTGTTTCAACTCGTCTGAAGGTTGACCACTGTTAATTGCACTAACACCAGTCACGCGTGTTGTTGTTTTCTCTTCATTAGCAAGAATAACGTTATATGCGCCTTCTTTATCTAATGCAGTGATAATGTCTTCGTTAACGTCTGCAAATGTGACATCAATATTGTTATCTGAAAGAATATAGCCGATGAATCCACGACCAATATTACCAGCTCCGAAATGTACAGCTTTCATTATGCATCAGCCTCCTCGAAGACTTGTTTAATTTCTTCCGCAGATTTAGCATTGACGATACGGTCAACATTTTCTTCTTCACTGAATGTAATTGCGATTTTAGATAATAAGTCTAAGTGTTCGCCATCTTTACCAGCGATACCAACGACAACTTTCACTGTTTCGCCGTTCCAATCTACACCTTCAGGAATTTGAAGTAATGTTAAACCAGATGCTAATACATCACCTTTAGCTTCATCAGTACCGTGAGGAATTGCTAATCCGTTACCCATGAATGTAGAAACAAGTTGTTCACGTTCTTTCATTGCTTGGATATACGCTTCGTTTACAGAACCGCTATCTACTAACGCACGACCTGCTTTTTCGATGGCTTCATCTTGGCTTCCTACAGATACGTTTAAAAAGATATTGTCATTACTAAATAATTCAGTCATTTTATACACTCCTAAGTTAATTGGTTTTGAATTCGTTTTAAAAAGCTATCTCTCAATATGTGTTTCATAGCGTCAGGGTCTTGCATGAAGTCATCAATTTGCTCGAGATGATGCCCCAATTCAGCAGATAGTTCCCCGACAAGTTGTGCCATTTCATCATTATTTGGGATGAATAGGCTAACCATATATTTAATTTTGAAAAGGTCATTTTGAGTACTTTGCATGTCCATCTCTTGATTCAATATCGTGATAAGAATCAATGGACGTAAAATCAAATCATCCTTCATATGTGGAATAGCAACAGGGTAGGGTTGCAATATCCAACCAGGATTCTGATTCAATTTATCCTGCAACAGCTCAGCGAATGACGTCTGACTATTCGGCGCAATCACGCCATTGTCCTCAAGATAGTCAGCTAAATAGTGATTCCAAATAGTTACATCTTTATATTCAAATTGCATAGAGTTCAACAATGCTAAGCCTTGTTCGATGTTCCTGACCACTTGATCAGGATCTTGAATCGAATGTTTTACTTCGCGTATTTCATGTTGTTTTGCTTTATGCTCAGTCGTCTTTAAGAATGATGCCACATAGGTCACGTCAGCTTCTGGTAGTAGCGGGTTAACCGTAATAAATGGTGCTGAAATATCCAATTTAACAGTTGAAATAATACCATCGTAATCTTCAAGATTTAATCGTTTCAAATCACTGACGGACGCTTGTGTAATCTTCTCTATTTCATTAAACGATTGTTGTAGTCGTGTTGCTAATAATCGACTTGTTCCAATACCACTACTGCAGACAACTAAAACATGTAGCAGTTGGCTCGACTGACTTTTTAAGGAGCCACCAAAATGTAAGACAATAAAGGCAATCTCGCTATCCGGGAAGACTAACTCCGGCCACGTCTGATCAATCGCTTTATGCACGATGTCGAAGAGACGAGGGTACTTGTACTTAATCATCTCAGTGAGTGGATTGTATGTCTCAATATTGGCTTCCAAACGATTAATCGCTGGATTGATGTGCAATGATAAGCCATGAACAAGTGTCGCATAGTCTTCAAATGTTTGGCCTGATAGACGTTCAACACGGTTTACAAATGCTTGTATTTTACGGTCGTCAAATTCATTATTCTCAAACATCTTGGAGGTTGTTCGGCGGTTTGCACCGCGTAAATGAATGGTTATAAATGTAACTTCCGCTTGATTAAAGTCGATATCGTATAGTGTCTCTATACGTTTCGCAATTTCTGTAGCAATTTGATGTTCAAATGTGTCTTTAACAGAATGATGAATATCTTCATTTATGGATACATATTCTCCATTTTGAATGCGCGCAATACTCAATACAATATGGACGGTTAAGGTAAGGTAGCTCGACTCCGTTAAGGTGTACGGCAATTGGCCTAAGTAATCCATTAAGATACGTTCAATCTTAAAGATGCTATCCAAATCGACTAACGCTTGTTGTGACTGATTAATCGATTGATAGACAAAGTGATTCTCGATAACGGAGTAAACACTTGTACTATTTAAGTTATTTACCATCAATTGACTTAAGAACTCACGTTTCTTCGATTCAGGACCATCAAGATATACCCCTTCACCACGTTTGCGATAAAGGTTAAGTTGATAGCTTGCGAGATCTTTCTCTAAGTCATCAAGTAATTTGGTTAATGATTGAACAGATACGCCAATTTCTTGCGCCAAGCTATATTGCTTCACCGCATGCTTGGATTGAATCAGTGCGTATAAGATAATCGCTTTTTGTTCTTCAACAGACAAGTCAATCGTATCGTGTTGGGCCATTTCTTGTTTTAAAAGTTGAATTTGGTCATCGTTACAAGACAACTTAATGCCTTTTTTATTCGCACGTTCAAGTGTCATATTGAATCCTTGAAGGTAGGTTTCAATGCCTTTTAACTCACGATGAATTGTACGAGAGGACACGCCAAGTTGTTGAGCAATTTCATAAATCGTGACGTATTGACCGTAATACTTAATTAGCAGTTCAATGATTTCCTTTTCACGTGTACTCATTAACATGGTGTGTCCCCCCTTTGAAGGAAGTCTGAACATAGGAAGCAATCGCGCTATGTTTGACTCCTAAACTATTTAATTATGCTTTGTCTTGATCTTTCTTCAAGTTGTTTAATAATTCTTCATAACGTGGTGAATTTAAGAAGTTATCCACTGAGATATGAATTGCGTTTGGAACTTGTTTGATTGCACGGTCTGTTAATGTTTTTTGTGTAATAACAAGTTGTGCATTATTTGGTAATTGGTTAATTGCAGTATTTGTAACGTTAACGTCTGAAATGCCTGCTTTTTTAAATTTATTACGTAACATACTTGCACCCATTGCACTAGAACCCATACCCGCATCACATGCGAAAATAACATGGTCAACATTGCTATAGTCATGCGCGTCTACGTCTTCAGTGTTGTAGTTATCAAGTAAGTCTTCTTCGTCATCTTCTGATGAAGCTTCTGTATGATTGTCACCTTCAGCTTTGTTTGCTGCTACGCCAGCTGCGCCAGTACCAGTAGTGGCACCAGTTAATTTAGATGACACGCTAGATTTTTTACCTTTAGTAGATTCCATTTTTGCTGTTGCTGCTTCTAAATCTTGTTTAGGTTCTTTAGTAAATTTCATAATTAATGCGGCAACTACGAATGAAACAAGTGCTGCTAAGAATACGCCTAATACCATGTGTAAGAACTCGCCTTTAGGTGCATTTAAGCAATACACGATGAATGAACCTGGTGAAGCTGGACTCTTGAATCCGAAACCAGTTGCTTGGTAAGTTGCTACGCCAGTCATACCACCTAAAATAACAGCGATGAATAATAATGGACGCATTAATACATATGGGAAGTAAATTTCATGAATACCACCGAAGAAGTGGATGATTCCTGCACCATATGAAGTTGCTTTAGCTGTCCCTTTACCAAAGATCATGTACGCTAATAAGATACCGATACCTGGTCCAGGGTTTGATTCGATTGCGAATAGAATAGATTGACCTGCACTTGCGGCTTGGTCAGTACCAAGTGGTGTGAATACACCGTGGTTAATCGCGTTGTTAAGGAATAAAATTTTAGCTGGTTCTACGATGATACTTACAATTGGTAATAAGTGTAAGTGTACTAAGAATTCAACTGCTACTGATAAGATGTGCATGATGAATTGCATAATTGGCGCCAATAGTTTGAAGCCAAGGATTGTCATAATGAATGCTAGAATACCTGCTGAGAAGTTATTGAATAACATTTCAAAGCCTTGTGGTGTTCTAGGTTGTAAGAATTGGTCAACTTTCTTCATTAACCAACCAACAAGTGGTCCCATAATCATTGCACCAAGTAACATTGGTGTATCTGGTAATGCAACAATAACCCCCATAGTTGCTGTCGCTGCAACGATACCACCACGTAAGTCGTGAATTAAACGACCACCACTAAATGCGATAAGTAATGGAATTAAGTACGTGATCATTGGTCCTGCTAATTGAGATAATTCTTTGTTAGGATACCAACCATTATCAATGAAAATCGCAGCAATAAAGCCCCATGCGATAAACGCACCGATGTTTGGCATAATCATACTACTAAGGAATGAACCAAACGCTTGAACTTTACGGCCGAGACCTTTTTTCTCTTGTGTCTCTGTTTGAGCCATAACTACACCTCTTTTTTTATTCTGATTTGATACTTCAATTGTAAGGGCTTAAGAAAGCGTCTTCAACACAAAGAAAATGCCACTTTGTCACAGTAATTGTGACAACAGTGTGGCAAGGTCGTGGCTATAGTTGCCAACTATATCAAAGACTAATTTAAGAATTCCGCTATTAATGTTAGTGATTCGAGAAATTTATAATTATTTCATTGGAAAATACTTATAAATGTTAATGATTAATAAAGAATCTTATTACTTACATTTCAAATGCTCAATTAGTTATTACTCATTTAAAGATTAAAGAATAGGAAACGGGTTATAGAAAAAGAAAGAAACAATATAAGGAGTGTTGTTAATGACTGGAAACACAGGAGACGGTTGTGTGAAATGTGGACATACTGAAGTGGAAGAAGGTACTTTATCAGCAACAGGATCAGGCATATCTAAGATGTTTGATGTGCAACATAACAACTTTAAAACAATAACTTGTGAAAATTGTGGGTATACGGAATTTTATAAAACAAATAATAATAGAACAAGTGATATTGTTGATTTATTCTTTGGAGGATAATTTTATAATGATATTTAAAGTAAGAGTCAATGTATATGAATACATTGGCTCTCTTAAAAGGCAAAAGGTAGACTTCGGGTTGTGTGATGTCAGAGGTAAGGTTGCCTAAAAAATACTATTCACCCATTTGTTGTGCATAGTTTGTCATAGCTTCAATAGTGTCTGTGAATGTAAAAATAGCAATTCTATAATTATCAACATCATCTAAAGAAATAAAATCATTTATATCATCAACATCATTACTTAAAAAATAAAATCTTTTTATAGCTCTATCCGCATCAATATTTATTGAATTATTTTCTTCTAATATTGCTCCTCTGAAATTACCATTATAATGTTGATTTCTATTAAGTTCATACCAATTGTATAATTCATTGACTACGTGTAGCTTACCCTCTTTTTTAACCTCGTGAATAAGAAAATCTTTGTTTACAACTAATTCACCTTTGTATAAATAATCATTTTTATCCGGATAGTTTAAAGCACTACCTCTATGTCCTTCATCTATTAAGTTTTTACCGTCTTCATTAATTTTTAGTTTAACTAAATTATTAAGGCTATTTATTGTTTCATTCTTCTCTCTTTCTAATACGAAACTCGTCTCTTTCCAATTAAAAGTAAATTTCTTTAAATCCATTAGAAAATTTTTAATTTGAGGATAAAAAATTAAAATAACTAAAAAGATTAATAATGGGAAACTAAAGTGAACATACAAAAATTTAAATAGATTAATTGTTGACATCCATATGGTAATTAAAAAACTAAATAATTTATCCATTTTTCACCTCTTTCCTAAATACTACCATATTTAATTAGTAAAGTTTTAAGTATTTTGAGCAATTTATATACGCAATTAACTAATCTATTGATAACATGTGTATATTACTAAATACATATTTCCAGGGTTATACCGATAGGAGGGTTTGTATGAATTCCAATACTGAATTTAAAAAAGGGATTCTATATGCGTTAGGGGCATATGTACTATGGGGTATCTTGCCAATTTATTGGAAATTAATTGGTGGCGTTAGTGCATTTGAAATCCTAGCTTATCGCATTGTATTATCCATGATCTTTATGATTCTAATGATCGTCGTTTTAAAGAAATCACAAACATTCAAGCGTGATTTACAACATTTATTCTCACATCCAATTGAACTTATCGTCATCATTATTGCCGGTTATGTGATTACGGTGAACTGGGGAACGTTCATTTGGGCTGTATCTAATGGCCACGTACTTCAATCTAGTTTAGGTTATTACATTAATCCATTAGTCAGTATATTATTGGCGTTTATTTTCCTAAAAGAAAGATTTAATAAATTTGAATCTTTAGCCATCGTATTTGCGGCAATCGGAGTACTCTATATGACGATACGCGTTGGAGAATTTCCAGTTATCTCATTAATGCTTGCTTTCTCATTCGGCATTTATGGCTTGTTGAAGAAGATTGTTAAAATCGAAGCCATCAGCAGTATTGCGATCGAATGTATCGTCACAGCGCCAGCGGGATTAATTTATATGATTTATTTATGGAAGACAGGAACGTCATCAGTCGGTATGAACATGGATACTTTCTGGTTACTATTCTCAGGGGCAGTAACAGCCATTCCATTAATTTTATTCTCAGCAGGTGCCAAACGAATTCCATTATCTCTAACAGGATTTATTCAATACGTTGGACCAACGATCATGTTCTTCTTAGGTATCTTCGCATTTAAAGAGCATTTTGATGCACAGCAACTTGTTACGTTCGCGCTCATTTGGATCGGTATTGTATTGTACAGCATTTCTCAGTACGTGAAAATGAAACGTAACCCTAGACCTGAATAATGATTTAAACGAGCCTAGAACATAAATAATATAATAATGTTATTTTGCAAATTCGCAGTAGCTGACTGAACTGAGAAGTCGCTTAAATCAAGCATTTCTCAGTTTAGTCATCCTTGCGGGCGGGGGCCCCAACAAAGAGAATTTCACTAAGAANNGGGAGTGGACGACGAATTTAACAAGAATTCTGTCCCACTCCCTTTCCAACTTTTCTTAAATAAGTTAAAAATAATAAAGATTTTATTATTTGACCGATCGTTCTAAAAAAGTTATGATACTTTTATCAATAAATGTATGGATTAGGAGTAAAAGCAGATGACTAGAAATAAAGATTTTGATGTTGAATCAACATTGTTAAAAGCAATGAATGTATTTTGGAAATATGGTTATGAAAAAACTTCAATACAAACACTATTAGATGAGCTAGGCATTCATCGAAAAAGTATGTATGATACATTCGGTGGCAAACATCAACTACTTGTAGCCTCCGTTCAGCGATATCAACAAAAGATGAATGATTATTTAAGTTATGAAATACATCGGTCAGATTCAGCGCAGGCACAACTTAAAAATATATTTTTATTGGTGATTAAAAAGGAAGAATTTAAAAAGGGGTGCTTATTTATAAAAGTTGCGACTGAACTTTCAAACCATGATTCAGAATTAAGAACAATGTCTGAACGTAATATCCAAAAAATAGAAGACATATTTTTTGATATTATAATAAGGGGGCAAAAGTCTGGTGAACTTTCTGAAGAAAAAGATGCTCGTATTCTAGCACAGTACCTAATGAATGCTTGGACAGGACTAAGAGTGTTAGTTCAAACAACAAGCGATATGCATCGCCTCGAAAATATTGTCGATGAAACATTGCGAAGTTTAGCACGCTAATAATATACATTTTGAAAATACGTTTGTTAAAAAAATAAAAATATGATAATAAAACTAGAAATCTTTTGTAATGAAAGGTTGAAATTTACTTCGTTTTTTTGACCAATCGTTCTAAAAAGCACTTTTATTTCAAACGTTTATTGATATAAAAAATAAGGAGAGATTAAAATGAATAAAGAAGAACTTATTTTAGTTACAGGTGCTGGTGGAGAAGTTGGAGCATTAAGCAATAACGTGATTGAAAAACTATTAAATAAAGGATTTCGTGTACGTGCATTCATGCATAGTGGTAATGCGCGTATCGATGATATTAAAAAATTAGGTGCAGAGGTTTTTGAAGGAGATCTGCTGAATTTATCTGATGTAGTGCATGCACTTAAAGGGGTGTCAAGAGTATATTTTAGTATGAGTTTATCCCCTTATTATTCAGATGCTGCAATAATTATGTCATCAGCATGCAAGCAAAATGGGAATATAAAAGCATTTGTAAACATTTCTCAATACGAAATGACATATATGAATTTTAATAAAATGGCACTTCCTGAAAAAGAACGTCAAGCATGGTTAGGTGGCTTTGTGAAAGATTGGTCACCGCAAGAAAGAGCACATTGGGTTACAGAACAGGCTTTAAATTGGTCAGATCTCCCAGTGATTAATGTACATGCAGCTATTTTTATAGAAAATCCTATTCTGACATGGTTACCACTTAAAGAAGTATTGGAAACTGGAAAACTTAGATTACCTTTTAATAATCAAAAATTCGCACCAATTGCAGGCTATGATGTTGCGGAGGTTATTGCGAATATATTAGAAGCACCTGAAGAGCATGTGAATCAATCTTATACTATAAACGGTCCGAAATTAATCGGTGGAGACGATATAGCAGAGGCATACAGTACTGTACTTAACCACGATGTAACTTATGAGTCAATCGATTTAGAATCATGGTCCAAACATTATATTAGTGAGGTACATCAAAGCAGAAATGCACATACTGCAGTTCATTTAGAAACATTAGGTAGATTAGTTGCTAGCGGAAGAAATAATAATGAAGGAACCGAGCAATTGACGCAGCTACTACAACGTGAACCTGTTGACCTTGAATATGCGTTAGCGCACAGTCCAAAAATTAAAGAAGTACTAACACGAATGTCTAATTCTTAAGAAATATAAGTGTTTAGAAGATGTTATAAATAAAGAACACGTTTCATCAAAGTCACATTTGACTTCTGATAGAAACGCATTTTTTGAAGTTTAAAATTGTGATATTGCACCGAAAAGTGAGACATGATTTTGGGTTTATGTGGTGTGAATATGCGCATGACGTTCTGTTGCAAAGTCAGAAAATAATTTACTAATAAAATAAATAAACTGTGTATACCTCACACAAAAAATTTAGAAATGATTATTTCTATGAATCTTTAGCATTGGAAAAATATGGTGATGATGTTTTATCAATTAAATTAACATAAAACCATGATTATCAGAAGTTTGATTCACATTTAAAGAGTCCGGGACATAAAGTTCTTGGATAAGTGAATAAAAGACAATTTCTATTGAAATAATATAGAAATTGTTTTTTTATAAATTTTTTGATTATTTTCAGCTCGTTGAGCTACTACTTTTCTTATATTAAGAGTCTGGGACATAAATAATATAATAATGCTATTTAGCAAATTCGCAGTAGTTGACTGAACTGAGAAGGCGCTTAAATCAAGCTTTTCTCAGTTCTAGTCACCTTTGCAGGGGTGGGACGACGAATTTAAAAGAATTCTGTCCCACTCCCAAATCCTAGTTCTCTTTTAGCTTTATCTATCCCTCGAACAAACATCCGAGTGAAACCCAAAATAGCCTTCATAAATCCAAAAACAGGTTCCACATCAATTTTTCTTTGACTGTAGATATTTTTTTGTTTCTGGTTCTGAAAGCTTTTTGTTAATTTGGGATTTAAAATATTCCCAGTTATAATTCTTCATTATTTTTTTGTTTGTTTTTGAATTGAAATTCATACATTGATTTTTCAGAGGACATTCTGAACAATCATCACATTCATATAATTTGAAGTCTCGCTTATAACCATACTTATCATGACGATAGGCATATCTTTTAAAACCTAGCCATTTATTATTCGGACAAATGAATTCGTCATAGTCCCAATTTTGAGTATTAAAGATGTTACTTTTATATTTTTTAGTTTTATCTTTTATAAACATTCCATATGTTATGAGTGGCTTTCGATTAAAGTCATCTATAATTGCCATATAATTTGATTCACTCACTTTAGAAAGTGCTAATGAAGATTTACATTTTGAAATAGATTTAAATGAAGTTGCTGAGAAGTTTATTCAATATGAAAATAAAAAAGTATACATCATCGTAGAAGAATCAACGCCGATTTTAACAACGCAACGTAACTTGAAAGTTACGAATAACCAGTCTGAAGTTTTAGGCTTGAATGAAGTGTTAGTTGATGCTAATGAGGACATTAAAATACAACCTTATATCACTCGAAATGGTTATTTACATTTATCATTGGAAACGTTGGATTTAAATAAAACATATTTTTCAAGAAGACACATTGATAATATGAAAATAAACAATAGTGAAGCGTTCATAAAAGGCCAGTTTGCAATACTTAATTCGACACTTGAAAATGTGCAACTATTAATAAAAACAAGATTGACTGATAGAGAAAAATTCGCAAACATTCATCTTGAAAAAATTAATCAAACGAATAATACATCTACTTATAATTTTTCGGTAGATATCTACAAAGATTTGATAGACTTCATGAAGTATGAATATAAAAGTGAGGATATCATAGATATTTACTTAAGTATAAAAGTAAAAGAATCATCGGAGCATCTAAGAATAAAAATTGGAAATCCTAGAATATTGGCGGAAAAGCTATTAAAAGGGGAAATCATCACTGAGTTCAACGGTAACATAGTGTCACTTACGCCTTATTTCACTATGAAAGGCCGTAATTTATCTTTTAGAATTAATACATATGATATCAATAGTTATTTAACCTATGTGGATGAGTTAAAAAGACCAAAGCGTCCTAACTTTTTGAAAAAAGAAAAACAAAAAGTGTGGGTCATTGGTGAAAAATCTTATAAAGCACAGGACAATGGATATCACTTCTTTAAATATATGAGAACGCACCATCCAGATAAACCTGTGTATTATATTATCGAGAAAGACTCTAATGAAGCTAAAAATGTTTTGCCTTTTGGAAATGTCATATTCTATAATTCAGCAGAACATTTTAAAATTATGCTTAAAGCAGATTACATCTGTACTACGCATCATCCAGAATTAATATATCCTACAACGAGTGACATTTATACACGTAAAATAAAAGCCATTAAAGTATTTTTACAGCATGGGGTTCTAGGTACAAAGAATTTAAGCAACATTAACGGAAACCAATTAAAAGATTTTAATGTTGATTTATTTATCACGAGTTCTAATAGAGAAAAGGAAATCGTTGTAAGAGATTTGAATTTCTTCAGTAATCAAGTTGCTGTTACAGGACTAGCAAGATTTGATGAATTGTTTAATCCTAATATAGAAGTTAAAAATCAAATCTTAATTATTCCAACATGGAGAGACTGGTTAACAAGTATTGATCGATTACAAACATCGGAATATTTAAAACGAATGAACGATTTACTTCACAGTCAGAAATTAAAAGAATTAGCTAACAAAGGGACTAACATTATTTTTTGTTTACATCCTAATATGCAACCTTTATATGCATCACAGACTATTCTTCAGTCATGTTTGATTTTGCAAATACGAAAAAACCATTATTATTCTTTACCTATGATTTAGATTTTTATAAGAATCATTTACGAGGCTTTTATTTCGATTTTGAAAATGAAGCACCAGGGCCATTAATTAAAACAAATGATGGCTTAATCGAGGCAATACAAAATATTGATAACGTACAAGAAACATATAGTGACAAATATCAAGCCTTTTACAATCGTTTCTGTACCTTTGAAAAAGGCACAGCTTCTAAAACAATAGTAGAAAAATTCTTTAAACAAGACTAATCAATATATCTTGACTCCTTTGCTAGAAATAGTTAAAGGGGGAGAGGGACAGAATTCTTTTTAAATTCGTCGTCCCTCTCCCAACTCGCTTTGCTTGTAGAATTTCTTAGTGAAATTCTTTTTGTTGGGGCCCCGCCCGCAAGGATGATTAGAACTGGAAAAAGCTTGATTTAAGCGCCTTTTCAGTTCAGTCAGCTACTGCGAATTTGCAAAATAGCATCATCATATTATTTATGTACCAGGCTCATGTTATGTTTGTTAGTATAAGAGATGAAAGAGAGGTTGCTTATGCTAAAATCAATTGATTTGGACATAATTAAACGTGCTGTAAAAATCTTTGTAGTTGCTACCATTTGTTTAATCATTACCACGATATTCTGTTACTTTGTACATCCGTCATTGAATGAACTAAAAAATATGGGAAATGCGAGTGAAAAAATTGGCAACACGAAAGGACTCGAAAAAGTTTGGAAGTATATCGTTAATAACGGCTTTCAAGTGCCACTACAAATGTTTATCTTAGCCTTACTACCTATACCTTATCTTTATTTGGTTAATTTAGTGGTTACCATTCTTATGCCTGGCATAATGTTTGGTTTTGTTCTGAGTTTTGATTTACATAAAGGCTTGATAGGATGTATTGCATTTATTCCGCATTATACATTTGAAGTCATGGGCTTTTGCATTTTAGCAAGTGCATTGTATATGTTGAATAAAGCCATCACACGCCGCTTTACCAATCTCTTCAGGAAAAATAAAAAAGAAAACTACGCGATAAAAGTTAACTTAATCAACGTAATCAAATCCTATGTATTGATCGCATTACCCTTAATCATCATCGCAGCATTTTTAGAAACATACGTAGCTAATTTTATATTTGAATTGATGACGTAAAAGGTATACATATAATAGCCCAATGAACTACATTACGAGATCATTGGGCTTTTTCTATAAAAGGAGACCACCATGTACATTTACCGCGAGACAATCTTATTAACTATTGTAGGTATTTTAGTCGGCTTCATAGGTGGTTATTACCTACACCAATTCATCATGAGCACATTGCCACCAAACAACGCCATGGCAGACATGACACTCTACTGGACCAACTTTGGCCTATCAACCGTGTTAACACTCGTCTTCGCTTTCATCGTCATGCTCATCATGGCACGTAAAATAAGCAAAACAGACATGCTAAGTGCGTTGAATTCGGTGGAATAGAATAAATTATCAAATTAAATGAAAAGGATGTTTCTATATAATTAGTTATAGAAATATTCTTTTTTTAATGGTTAAATAAAAATTAAATAATAAAGTTTTTAAGAAAGGACGAGTTTATAATTCTAGAAGATTTCGAAATAAAAAATAAAAATGATGATGAATTAAAACTAGATAACGATGTAAAAAACTTTGTAGATAAATATATAAATAGCAATTATAAAGGAACAGTACTGTTAAATGGTAGATGGGGAATAGGAAAAAGTAGTTTTATTAATTTAGTTGAAAATAACTTACTGGAAAATGAAAGCAATAAATTATCTAAAAGAAAGTTTATAAGATTAAATTTTTGGGACAATGTAAATATGGAAAGTTTTTATTCCTATGTATATTTACAAGCATGCCCAATAAAATTTTGGGTGATTAAATTTTTACCACTAGCTTTGGTGGTTGTTCTTGCAACCTTTCAATATATAGTATCTCTTTGGAAAAATATTAGCCCATTTAATACTGTAAATATCTTAATGTGGTTAATTGCCTTTTTAATTAGTAGTATTCTTACGTTTGTAAAAGATAAACTTTCGATAGAAAAAATATTTCAATATTTATGTCGGGGATTTATAAAAAAACGTGTACCTATATTTATTATTGATGATTTTGATAGAATAGATAATCAAAATAGGCAGATTTTATATAGTTATATTTCAAGCATAAATATATTTGAAAATTCTTTGATTATTGTACTTGGAGATTATGAAAGAATAATTGCTGATATCGATGATTTATTTGTTCAAAAAATATTGAATAACATTCAATATATGCCAGATAAAACAGATTCTTTTAATGTTTGGAATTTTGTAAATAATGAGATAGAGAAAATAGTTCCAATTGAAAAGTATAATTCAGACAATACTTTAATTATGAATATAGTTAGAGATATATTCATAAATGAAAAGAGGACATTTCGAGAAGCTAAACAATTACTTAATTTATTTAAATATCATTATGAAGAGAGAAGTAATACTAATATAAATTATAGCGAATTATTGGCTATTAGTTATATATATCAATTCCATCAAGTAGAATATAATTTTATAAAAGAAAATTTAGATATAATATATAGTAATGATTTAGAATTAGAAGAAACATACGTAAAAAGAGACAATAAAATTTTAATTCAAAATGTATTTGAAAAGAATCGACTGAAAAGTGATTATAAATTCACGTCCTTTGTGTATAATCTTTTTCATAATGAGAATTATACAGAGCTCAATTATCCATCAATATCTAAACAAATAAATTTTGTTATTTATAAAATAGAAAGCAATCAAACCTCAATAATAACAAATGAATTTGTTCATAATTTTATAATTTCTGATATTGATGAATCAATACAAATTGTAAATGAGAATAATGATGAATTAGAAAGGTTTTATTATTTTTTAAGTGATAGTTTTTTAGACCAAAATGTGGTTAAAGATAGAAATTTATATACTAATTTAATGGGAAAAATGGCCTATCTCTCTGAAAATGATTATAATAAAAAATTTAGATATGCTGATTCGTTAATTTACAAATTAATTACTAATCTAAGAGTGAAGTTTGAAATGGAACCAGATAAACAATATTCAGATATCATAAAAGTTAATAATAATATAGATGTTTCACAAAAGTTAGACTTACTACCTAAATTTGTGCCTGCTAGATCGGACGAACTGCAAGAGAAACAAATAAAGTTAGTAGTTGAAACACTTGAATTTAATTCTATAGATATTAAAAACTGTTCAAAACCTAACATAGTTTTTTATTTATATACTTATTATTATGAATATATATCAAAGCATATAAATATTGATACAGATTTATTTGAAATTTTTGAATTTAATAATGAAGAATTAGCTGGTTATATTAATAAAAATTTTGTGAGAATAAGTTTAAGAAGTGACGGCAAGAAAAGAGAAATTAGATTATATGAAATATGCTTTAATGACGAATTTAAGAAAATGTTTATAAGTAAAATAGATGAATTAAAAAACAAGAATAAACTAGATGAAGATATAATACTGAGCACTAAAAAATTATCTTTATCTGAATATATGTAATCATCACGGTGAAAAATTATTTTACCAAGTTGAATATAAAAAGTTAGCTTTTAAATATGTGGCTAACTTTTTATATTTTTGGGAATTTTAGTTAACATAATAGGACTTTATCAGAATTACACAAACATCTTCTGTAAGAGTCCTTGTTTGCGTTGTTTTAATAATTCGACTTTTGAAGACTGTTTTTCAATTAGATAATCTAATCTCTCTAAAAAATTTCCTATTTTCACTTGTTCTTTAATTGATGGCACACTGATTATAAAATTTGAAAGCACTGTTTTAGTAATTGTTTTAATAGTACCTCCAGGAGCTTTTTCTTTTTCCTTTAAAAATAGTAAATAAAGAGCATATTTAAAATAGTTCTTGTTGATATCTATTTTAAAAGAGTTAATTAGTAACAACGTCCTATCAATATATGCGTCATATTGTAAAATAGCTACACGCCCTATACTTCCTTGTAAAGTGACTACAACATCACCTTTATATCCTTTAACACTCTTCGGTTTTGCTAAGTCACTAATTCTTTGTTTCGTTTGTTCATGTAATTTCATATTTTTATCCACATCAACAACTTGAACAAATGGTTCGCCATTTAATTCATCATACCACTCTTTATTTCCATAAGGTTGTGGGAATGAACCTCTTCTATAATATGCTATCTTATCTAATTTCTTCATTTCCCAATTAGAATAATAACATCCATTATCATCTTTAAATCTTAATTCCTGTGAGAATATTTTTTGTATATATCCTTTTTTCTGTTCTTCAAGCAACTCAAGTTTCTCTTCTTCTAACTCAATCTGGCGATCGAGTTTGCTAAAAAATTTGCCGATTTTAATTTGTTCTAAAGTGGGAGGTATTTTACATTTAACTTTATTTATAGTTACTTTACTCAAACTAGGAACACCAGTGGATTCATCATATTTTTTCCAATTTATTTTTTTAAATAAGCTTAATATAAAATATAAATTATTTTTATTTAAGGGAGTGCAATAAAATAACGTGTCTACAGTCCAAAATGGACCTTTTAATAAGAATGGTTTATTGATAGTACCTTTTCGTCCAATTCCTATAGCATCATTTTCATATAAATAATTAGAAACACTTAGCATGTAACCTCCTGTTCCATAAACTGGATATGTACCTGAGTTTAGATGTTTGTAGTCTTTTCCTGAATTAACTTTGATTACATCTTGAAGTTGATAGTCTTTCCACTCATCATCAAACTCTGGAAATCTGAGTTCTGGAGTATTTTGTGGTTCAGTCATGTTTTAACACTCCTAGTTCTTTGAGGTATTCGTTGATTTCTGATTCTATCTCAGCGATTTCTTTATCGATGTCTGCGAGTTGTTGTTGGACTTGGTCTAGATCGATTGGTTCTTCTTCTTCAAATGTGTCAACGTATCTTGGAATATTGAGATTATAGTCGTTTTCTTTAATTTCTTCTAAAGTTGCTATGTAGCTGTATTTATCAATGGTTTCTCTATTGCGGTAGGTTTCAACGATTTTGTTGACGTCTTCATCGGTAAGATGGTTTTGGTTTTTACCTTTTTCAAAAGATTGAGAAGCATCAATAAACACAACGTCGTCATTTGCTTCACGACATTTCTTAAATACAAGAATGCTTGTTGGAATACTTGTACCGAAGAATAGGTTAGCTGGCAAACCAATAACGGCATCTAAGTAATTCTTCTCTTCAATTAAATATTTACGAATGGTACCTTCTGCTGCACCACGGAATAATACACCATGCGGTAAGACTACGGCCATAGTGCCATTGTCATCTAAGTGGTAAATCATATGTTGAATGAAAGCGAAATCGGCTTTAGATTTAGGCGCAAGTTTACCATAGTTACTGAAACGTTCATCATCTAAGAATGATGGATCAGCACTCCATTTCGCGCTGTATGGTGGGTTAGCCACAACGGCATCAAAGCGTTCTTCATGAACGGCAGGACTTTCAAGCGTATCGTCATTCTCAATTTGGAAACGTTTGTAGTTTACGTCATGTAATAACATGTTCATTCGAGCTAGGTTGTATGTCGTACTATTGTATTCTTGACCATAGTATTGACGCACTTTAGCTTCTGCACCAACACGAAGGAGTAAGGAACCAGATACACACGTAGGGTCGTAAACGCTTTTTAAGTCTTGCTTTCCTGTTGTAACAATTTTAGCTAAGATTGTAGATACTTGTTGAGGTGTATAGAACTCACCAGCTTTTTTACCTGCACTCGCTGCGAATTGGCCGATTAAGTATTCATAGGCATCACCAAGCATGTCGATTTCAAGGTCACTATGTACGAATGGTAGTGTTGAAATTTGAACCATTACTTTTGAGATGAGTTGTGTACGTTTTGCGTTTGTATTACCTAGACGGCTTGATGTTAAATCCATGTCATCGAAGAGGTGGATAAAGTCATCTTCACTTTCGTGACCACGTGTAGAGTTTTCAACGTTTTTCACGGCATTGCTTAAATCTTCAATTTGAAATGTTTGTTTTTCAATTTCTTTAATTAAATTACTAAATAAGTATTGAGGTTCAATGACAAAACCAATACGTGCGATTAATTCTTTCTCAACGATAGGTTTATAGGTATCATTATTCATTGCTTCTTCATATGAGATACCATCTTCTTTAAGCAAGTCTGAAGCGATTTCTTCATTCTTCTCACTTAAGAAACGATAGAAGATTAAGCCTAAGATATAGTTTTTGAATTCATTTGCGTCCATGTTTCCGCGTAAGTCATTGGCGATGGACCATAACTTTCTCTGCAGATCAGCTTGTTGTTGACGTTGTTTTTCTGTCGTTGACACTGATGTTTCCCCCTTAATAAAAATAGTTATATTGTTTGATATATTGTTTTCTTTTTTATATGTTATTTCTTATTTTAAATCACAAATTAAAATAAGTTAAGCGGGAAACCGCCTAACTTATCAGTTAGCTGCGCCATATTTTTCACTTGTCTCTTGAACGAAGGATTTGACGTTTTCAATCTTCCGGGTACGTACCAGTAAGCCACCTGTAATACCTTGTTCAACAACTGTATTATCCAATTGTCCGCTGAATTCATATTCATTAATGACTTCTTTAAGTAGTTCGACTGGATATTCTTTAGAGTCTGCGAAGTCTTGAATTTCTTTTTCTTTGACCTTTTCTTCGAAATTAAAGTAAGCATCTTCAACAACGGCATCTTCATCTAATTGAGGAATGACTTTATCTAAGAACTCTCTAATTAATTCGGCTTTGAGTCGAAGTTTATCGTCGTCAGCTTTATCTAATAATTGTTTAATTTGATTACGCACGCGCTCAGTTTGTTTTTTATCAGTTAAGTCGATATTGTTAAGAAGGTCTAAGATGTATTGAACATTGATTAAATCATTTCTAAGGACTTCAATTTTAAAGTCAATATCTTCTAAAACAGATGTCTTTTCAGTAGTATTGGTTGCTTTGACTTGATCATAAATATTGAGATATTTACTCTTATAATCTTCGTACGTTTGTTCATCAATACCTACCACATCTGTTGTGAAATAGAATTCGTCGAATGTTTTAAGTCGTTGCATAATACTCGCTAGGGCACGATAAATCATCACAAATTGATACTTGTCTTCTTCACGCTCTAAGTCATCTACACTATCTGGCGTTGGGGCAAGTTTGAATAATTGTTCTAACTCTGACTTGAATTGTGACAATATGACATCAAATGATGGACTTAATACGGTATCTGTATCGTTTGTTTGTGAAAAGAGCTCAATGGCTCTATCTGTACTGTCTTTCAAATTTCGATAACAAACGATATTACCATAAGGCTTTGTTTCTTTCTCAACACGATTTGTACGTGAGTAGGCCTGGATTAAACCATGATATTTCAAGTTGCGATCCACATATAGCGTATTTAACTTCTTACTATCGAAACCAGTTAGGAACATATCGACGACAATAAGGATATCAAGACGTTCGGCTGGGTTACCTTGTTTCACACGTTTAGAAATGTCATTAAAGAACCCATCGAATGAATCGAGTGAATAATTCTTGTCGAAGGTTGCGTTATAGTCTTTCATTATTTCGGCAAGTTCATCTTTAGTATGCTTATTATCCGTCTGTTGTTTACTATCTTCATTCGCTCCGTAAGTAAAGATGGTAGAAACATTTAAATCATGTTTGCCTTCTTCTTTGAGTTGTTTGAAGATTTTGTAGTATTTAATTGCCATCGGTATACTTTGTACAGTGAAGATGGAAGTATACATTTGATTACGCGTCTTCTTATGATGATTATCAATCATATGTTGAGCTACTAATTTAAGACGGTCGTCAGCCATCCACAATTCATTTTCATCGATATTAGCGACATAAGTATCGTCCATCTCGTGTAATTCCCGCGCAAATGTACTGATATATTCCACTGAGAAACCAAGTACGTTGCCATCACGAATCGCATCTTTGATGAGGTAGGTGTGTAAACACTTTTCAAAAATATCTGCAGTCGCACGCCCATCTTGACTTGAATTCTCTTCAAAGCGAGGCGTACCAGTGAAACCGAAATATTGAGCGTTAAGGAAATGTTGTCTAATAAGACGATGCATTTCGCCAAATTGCGTGCGATGACATTCGTCTATGATGAAGACGACTTTATCTTCCTTATATTTATCCATCACTTTAGCACCAGTCTTAACCGCATTGGACATCTTCTGAATCGTAGTAACAATAAGTTTCTGATAAGGATCATCAAGCTGCTTCAAAAGTTTATGTGTATTAACTGTTAAATCAACTGAATCCATTTGGAATTTATTGAATTCGGCGAGTGTTTGACTGTCTAAGTCTTTACGGTCTACAAGGAAGATGACCTTCTTAATGCCAGGATCTCTAGATAGAATTTGACTCGTTTTAAATGATGTCAGTGTCTTACCACTACCAGTTGTATGCCAAATGTAGCCATTATTATTTGTTTCGGTAGCACGATTAATGAGTGCTTCCACTGCGTATACCTGATAGGGACGAAGCGCCATTAAAAGTTTATCAGTTTCGTTTGTAATCATATAGCGACTAATTATTTTGGCCACGCGACAACGGTCGAGGAAGTCTTGGATAAATTCTTTTAAATTGTTAATTCGACGATTGTCTTTATCGCTCCAATAGAACATAAAGCTTTTGAATATTTCTTTGTCACTATTTGCGTAATAACGTGTTTCCTTCTTATTACTTACAACAAATAATTGAATGAAGCGGAACAAGCCTCTGTAATTGTGTTTACGGTAACGTTCAATTTGATTAAACGCTTGTGTAATCGCAATACCGCTACGTTTAAGTTCAATTTGAACAAGTGGTAGACCATTAATGAGAATCGTCACGTCATAGCGACCTTTATATTTATCATCGACTGATACTTGATTCGTAACTTGGAATTTGTTTTGACACCAATGTTCCGTATCTAAGAAATATAAGTACACCTTTGACTCGTCATCTCTTTCAAGTGTGTAACTATCACGTAATTGCATTGCACTTTCAAAGACACTCTTGTCACTAATGTCAGTCATCAAACGTGCAAATTCTGTATCAGTGAGTGGTTTATTATTAAGTTTGTCCATATTTCGTTCATTTAAAATTTGACGGAAATTATTAACCAATTGGTCATGATCTCTTAAGATTACTCTTTCATAACCTTGAGATTCTAGTTGCTTAATCACTTCATTCTCTAACGCCAATTCACCTTGATAACTCATAACATCACCCAGAAAATAGTATTTGGTTTAAATATAGCACAAGAGAATGAAGTGTTGTATAAAACATGTAGAAGTAGAGACTTAAAATTTTAATATTGGTGTGAGTTGAGTGGGAATTTAAGCAATTATAAATCACATTTAGATTGATGGTGTAGATATTCTTGATATAAATAGTCTTAGCTTGCAAGTGAATAGGGTTTGGCTAAAAAAGATATTAAAGACAGATAGTTTATTGAGAAATAATATTATTATCAAATCTGAATTAATGAAAATGATTTTTTGCAACTTATTATAGAAATTAAAATAACGTTAAAATATAATAATGAAGTAATTATTAAAAAATATTAAAGGGAGATAAATTATGGGGTTCTTTGGGTTTTTACTTGTTATTGCATTAAGCGTATTGTTATACAAGAAAATGAAATTACCGCTAGCATACTCGATAGTGTGTGGACTAGGAATGATGTTTGCATTATATATCATGTTAATTATTCTATATGCAATAAGCTTTAAAGTTTTGGTCATTCTTCTATTAATCGCTGCTGGAGTAATCTTTTATGTTTATAGAAAGAATATTTCTGATTGGAAGCAAATTAAACCAGTTATTAATGATGTCATTGAATTTTCAAATCAAATTGAAAATCAAGCACTTAATGGAGATATGATTGGCGAAGATATTCCAGTTAATAGAACGGAATATTTTAATATGGGAACGGAAAATAATATTTCTGAAGATGTATTTCCAGTTATATATAATGCAAAACCTGCTAAAAATGAAATGAAATTTATGGAGTATGGATATTTAATTACAACAAATGAAATAGTACTGAATAGACAAATTAGAAACAAAAATTCTGATGATAAAACAGATAAATATACAAATGAAAAAATTAATATACCGTTTCAAAATTTATTTAAGCAGTATCGCATTGGTAAGACATCTTTCTTACTCTACTATAAAGGGCCTAATTTAATTATCAAAGATTTACCAGACACAATTGCGATTAAAATAAACTTTATTATTGAATCTGGTTGGTCAAAGGTAGTAAATGAAGTTTTAAGTAAAAAATTATACACTGAGACAGAAGTTAATGAAGATGAACAAGTAGAGAAATTAGAAAATGTTTTTGAGAAAAATAAGAGAAATGTAAATATTGATAGTTTTTCAACTTCGGCAAGCAATGCTCAATTTTCAAATATTAGCATACAAATGAATGAAGATTTAAATCGTTCTCAAATAAATGCGAGATTTAGTGAGAGTGGGGATGGAGTAAAAGCAAAAGGTTATGGTGTAGTAGGGGAACACGCTGGAACGGCATTTGATAGAATGAAATTTAAAAATGCTGAAGGATTAGGATATGATAATTCTAAGAATGGTGCAGATAGAATAGTTAATGGAAAATTGATTCAAACAAAATATTATAAAAAAGCTTCAAATAGTGTTAATAGTGCCTTTCATAACGTGGATAAACATCAAACGGCTAAGTATACATATGAAATTAATGGTGAAAAAAGAATGATGATTTTAGAAGTCCCTAAAGATCAATATTCTAAAGCGCTTGACGAGATGAAACGAAAAATCAAAGGTGGAGCAGTTCCTAATGAAAACAATCCTGAAAATGCGTATAAATATCTTAAAAAAGGAGCTCTAACTTATAATCAAGCTCATATTGCTCAAACAAGTATATTTGATAGTAAAAAGCATTCCGTTTACTTAGATGCAAATGGTCAAAAACAAACTGCAACTTTAGCTCAAAAACTTAAATATTCGGCAGGGATAGATTTTATACATGGTGCTAGTACAGCAGTGCCAGGTGCAATTGTATCGAGTGTTTGGATTTATTGGACATGTAGAACTAGCGGACTAGATACTAAAGAATCTTTTAAAAAGGCCAGTATTTCATTTGTTAAGCCGATTGCTTATAGTGGGTTTACGTTTATGATTGCTTCACAATTTGCTGGAAGCCAAGCAGGTAAGAAACTTGGAACAACATTAATCAATACTAAAATAGCAAGTAAATTTGCTCAAAACACTTCTAAGAATGCAACTAAGGCGGTTACAGGTGGAACGTTAGTTGCGATAAATGTAGCTGTGATGTTTGGACCTGATGTATATAACGTATTGAGAGGTAGAATTTCGCAAAAACAACTTATTAAAAATACTGTAGCCACAGGAATTGGCTTGTCAGGTGGTATAGCAGGAGGAGCAGCGTTTGGTAGTATGTTTTTCCCAGGCATTGGTACAGTTATAGGAGCAACTATTGGTGGGACTATTTCTACATTTGCGGCGAAAAAAGTAATGGATTCTTTTGTAGAAGATGATGCAGTACAAATGTTAAGAATAGCTAAAGAAGAATTTATTGAAAATGTAATTATGTGTGGTGTTTCCAAAGAAGAATTTGAATATATACTCAATGGAACGTTCTTACATAAGAATTTTAATAAAATGCTCAAATTAATGTTTGCAGCTGAATCACCAAGAGAATTCATAAGAGAAATATATAATACTTTGTTAATTGAAGTATTTGAGAAAAGACAGGGACCAGACGACTCAGAAATTATAGCACTTATTGAAAGCATATATGATGACAGTCAAGGTGTAGCATAGAGAGTGAATATTTTACCATTTCTTTACTCACTCCCAATAATCCATAAATATTCCTCTTGTAAGATGGTGGTGTATACACTTTTATCTTACAGGGGGATTTTTTTAATGGATAAGAAGCAGTTTGGGAATAAGCGTGAGGCGTATTCGATCCGTAAATATTCAATCGGGGCGGCGTCTATTCTAGTTGGGAGTTTATTATTTATAGGTGGGGGTCAAGCGTATGCTGCGGAAAGTCATGAGGTGAACACTTCTGAAAAGGTTTCAACGGAACAAACGCAATCAACCGAGGAACAACCGAGTCATGAAGCCTCAACGCAACGTGTGGAACAACCACAAAACAAAGCGATAGCAACACAAGAAATTCAAACTAAGGAAGAAGCATCTACTGAACAAGTACCGTCTCAAGAAGCGGATACAGAGGAAGATAAAGCGATACATAATGAGAATCAAAGTAGTAATCAAACAGAACAAGTAACTAAAGAAACGACACAACTAAGTAAATCATCTAATGATGTAACAACATCTCAAACACCAACTACACAAGAACAACCTAAAACAGAACAATCACAAGTTCAAGAACAACCTCAACATGAAACCAAAAAAGCATCATCACAAAACAATACGCAAGAAGCACCTACACAAGAAACTAAAAAATCAACGCAACCAGCGACTAACTTCAGACAAACAAAAAAACGTCATACGACACAACAATCTAACCAAAATGCACATTCTGATGTATCTCAAAATGCCGTAACATCAACTGAAAAAGTACGAAACTCAAATGTAGCACGTACGAACGCACACCCTTTTTCAAAAGAAACGCAAATGAATAAAGTAACGGCTACAGAAGAGCGTGATGTCACAGTTGCGGATGTGCCTAAATCACAACTGACGCATATGTCTTCGCAACAAAAGCAAGTGCTCTTCAATGCGTTACAACGTGATGCGAACGCGCAAGATCAACAACCGAAAGCAATCCTTTCTATAACACCTGAATGGACATCGGCACAACGTACAAAGAATGCGTCTCGCACTGGTCAAGATCAATTGAACATCACGCATACAGGACGTTATACAAGTGGTGCGGATTTCGATAAGGGTGGAACCGAAATTGTGAAATACAATCCAAAGAATGGCTATGCGTATTCTGTAAATGGCGATAAAGAAGCATTGGATATTATTGATGTAAAACATCCTGGAAAGGATGGCACTATTAATTTAGTGAAGCGCATTTATCTACAAGACAATGGAATTGAAGCGGGTGATTTAACAAGCGTGACGGTACATCCGAGTGGAGCGTATGTTGCTGTGTCGGCGCCAGCAGTGGATAAGACGAAGCCTGGGCATGTTGTATTTTATGGTTCAAATGGTGAATATATCAATAACGTGACGGTCGGCAGTCTACCGGACATGGTCACTTTCTCTAAAGACGGTAAGTATTTATTAGTAGCCAATGAAGGGGAACCAAGCGACGATTACACCGTCAACCCACCAGGTTCTGTGTCAGTGATTGATGTAACGAATGGTCCTGAAAATGTAACTGCGAAAAATGTGCGTACGGCGATGTTTACGGAAGAACATCAGAAAGGTATTCGAGCTTTAGGACCTAATGCGGAAGATGCCTATTTGAATATTGAACCAGAATATATTGCGGTTGATAGCCAAAGTAAATATGCCTATGTCACGTTACAAGAAGTCAGTGCCATTGCGAAGGTTGATATCGCAAAAGGGCAAATCGTCCAAGTGAAAGGGTTACCGTATAAAGACCATTCACTTGCCCAAAATGCGATGGATACGTCTGATGAAGATGGTAAATCAGAATTGCGACGTGTGCCTGTATTAGGGTTATTGCAGCCAGATGGTATCGATACGTATGACTATAATGGTGAAACCTATTTATTGATCGCAAATGAAGGCGATTCGCAAGATTATGAGGGTTATTCTGAGGAAAAACGTGTGAAGAAATTGAAAGATGATATTCAATTGGATGCACGTTATTATCAAGGCTACACGCAAGCAGAACTAGATGATATGGTGGAGAATGGCTTGTTTGATGACGAACAATTGGGTCGTTTGAAAGTCACGACGTCACATGCGTTCAAAGATGCCAATGGGAAATACAATGCGTTGGTATCATATGGTGGTCGTTCATTCTCTATCTTAAGAGCCTCTGATTTGGAAATGATTTATGACAGTGGTAATGATATTGAGCAACGCGTTTTAGACTTATTGCCTGAACGCTTTAATGCTAATTATGAAGCTGCTGATGACATTAAAGTAGATGACCGTAGTGATGATAAAGGTCCTGAAGCTGAAAATGTGGTAGTTGGTAAGGTAGGTAGTCATTCATATGCCTTTGTCGGTTTAGAACGTGTGGGTGGTATTATGATTTATGATATTACAAACCCAAATGAACCGTATTTTGTGAAATATTTATACGACCCAGATAATAAAGATATTTCACCTGAGGGCATCACGTTTGAAAGTGCTGAAGACAGTCCGAATGGTAAACCAATGTTGATTGCGTCATTTGAGTTATCTGGCACAACATCCGCTTGGGAATTAGAAGATTTAACAGGTGATCAAGAAAGTGATGATGGAGAAGATAGTGATAACCCGGGAAATACTAACGGGGCGTCTAAAGATGATTCAGTTAACCCTGCTCCTGAAAATGAAGCACCAAATACAAACCATGACGTAGATAATGGCGAACATCCTAATAACGGAAACGATACTTCAAGTATCGAAGAAGGCAATCATGCTTCTGATGATAATAATGGAAATGATGAGGGCTTAGAACCACCTTATGAAGTCGGTGGTGACATTGATGAAGATGATAGTGACGCGATTATCTCAAATCAAGAAGATAACAATGCACAGTCACATAAAGAAGTAGAGAATAAAGGTACCTCTCACAATATGAATCATAGTGTCCATAACAATTATCAAGAAGAAAGCAGTGATCAACAAACAACAAAATCTAAAAATCATAACTTGAGTGTGATAAGTACTCAATCTCCAAGTCATCATGAAGTGATAACTAACCATGCAAGTGAAGTATCTGATAAGGTGAACCATTCAAATACTTTGAGTGACAACGTAACAAAGGCACTACCAAAGTCAGGTCAAACTGATACAAACACAACGTTATGGTCAGTACTTTTAGGAGGCCTAGGCCTTGCATTAATTAAAAAACGCAAAACGTCAAAATCTGAGAAATAATGCTTCAGAGAGCGAGGCTGGGACATAAATAATATAATGAAGCTATTTTGCAAGTTCGCAGTAGCTGACTGAACTGAGAAGGCGCTTAAATCAAGCTTTTCTCAGTTCTAGTCATCCTTGCGGGCGGGGCCCCAGCAAAGAGAATTTCATCAAGAAATTCTACAAGCAAAGCAAGTTGGGAGTCGGGGCCNNAAGTTGGGGTTACGACGAATTCAAAAGAATTCTGTCCCTCTCCCTTTCCTACGATTAGTCAAGTACTCATCATTAAAATAAGCATTACTTAACTAAACCGTTCAATTTGAATTTTTTGAATAAGGTGTTAAACTATATTTGATTATATATTTGGCTAATGAGGGGCCATTTGATAATCGTACATTTTCTGGTTCGTTACTAGAAAATGAATTGTTTTTAATAATCGATTTATACATGCGATGACGGCAGTCTTATGAGGTTTCTCATTAGGCTGCTTTCTTAGTTTTTTCACACAACAAAAGCACTTATAGCATTGGGAGAACTATAAGTGCTTCAACGGCCATATTGGCGTTTTGGGAAAATATAAAAATTGGGTTTTTAATAAAATGTACGTAAGGATACATTTTATTGGCATGGGATTACTAGTAATTCATAAATGTACTCAATAATTTAAGGAAGTTTGAGTAATTCAAACTAAATTGAAAAGAAAAGAGCATGTAATTGATCACGTAAAGAATATTACGAATGCAATTAGTCTCCCAAAACAAATACATAAATAATGCATCTACTTTTGATAAATACCCATTCAATTTAAAATAAAACTCTTTTTACAATCAAAAAGGATAAAAATATTAATTTTAGTGAAGATGAAGATATTATCTTTTAGCATACCATGCTATCCTACGATTTCTAAGTTTTTCCATTACAAACCGATACAATTAAATGCGATTTACGTATATATGATTTTGCATAGTATTTATTTTGCTTTTTACATAAAAAATAATAAATTCCGTGGAATATAATTTGTTTTTTTAGTAAAATAGTCACTAAATGAGGATAAAAGATAACTTTAGGGGTTTAAAATAGTTAACTTATATTCTCTTTTTTTATTATCTATAAGGGGATGGAAAAATATTATGGATTTACTTATTGGTACGTTATTCTTAATTTTAGTTCTTATTATTTTTACATTATTTACGTATAAAGCGCCCAATGGTATGCGTGCGATGGGAGCACTAGCAAATGCGGCGATTGCAACGTTCTTAGTCGAAGCATTCAACAAATATGTAGGCGGAGAAGTCTTTGGTATCAAGTTTCTCGAAGAGTTAGGAGATGCTGCGGGAGGCCTTGGTGGCGTTGCTGCAGCAGGATTAACTGCACTTGCGATTGGTGTGTCTCCAGTCTATGCACTAGTGATTGGTGCTGCCTGTGGTGGTATGGATCTCTTACCAGGTTTCTTCGCAGGTTATCTGATTGGTTACGTAATGAAATACACAGAGAAATATGTTCCAGACGGTGTCGATTTAATTGGTTCGGTTGTGATACTTGCGCCACTTGCAAGATTAATTGCAGCTGGCTTAACACCAGTCGTTAATAATACACTCTTGAAAATTGGTGACATTATTCAAAGCAGTACAGACACGAATCCAATCTTTATGGGGATTGTTCTCGGAGGCATCATTACAGTTGTTGGTACAGCGCCATTAAGTTCAATGGCATTAACCGCATTACTTGGATTGACAGGTATACCGATGGCAATCGGGGCAATGGCTGCATTTAGTTCAGCATTTATGAACGGAACATTATTCCACCGTTTAAAACTAGGTGACCGTAAATCAACAATCTCAGTAAGTATTGAACCGTTATCTCAAGCAGATATTGTATCAGCTAACCCAATTCCAATTTACATAACCAACTTCTTCGGTGGTGCTGCAGCAGGTCTAATTATCGCATTATCTGGTATGGTTAATGATGCGACAGGTACAGCGACACCGATTGCAGGTTTCCTTGTCATGTTTGGCTTTAATAATCCAATGACAGTCGTTATATACGGTGTAGTGATGGCTATCGTTGGTGGACTTGCAGGTTGGATTGGTTCACTCGTATTTAAGAAATACCCAATTGTTACTAAACAGGACATGATTAATCGAGGCGCTAAAGACGCATAATATCAAAATAAACCTTCTTTGTACCATTGTGACAAAGAAGGTTTATTTGTATATAAATTTAAAAAATGGAACAAGCTTCGCTAATGAGAAACGAATTACTAAATAAGTTTAGTAATACTATTTTATGTGTAATAATAAAAATATAAAAATTGGAGTAATCTCTTTCATTATAACGCTATAAAATGTAAAAATATCTAAAATCATGTTATTGTAAACATTTTGTCAATTATACATAAATAATTTATAAACTTATTTAAAAAGTGTTGTATTATATTTTGTTATCGCTTACAATACATGTGAAAGATATCACAAAGGAGTTGTACAAGATGCAAAATTTAAGAAATAGAAGTTTTTTAACACTATTAGACTTTTCACAAAAAGAGGTTGAGTTTTTACTAAATCTATCTGAGGATTTAAAACGAGCGAAATACGCTGGTATAGAACAACAAAAGCTTAAAGGTAAAAACATCGCTTTAATCTTTGAAAAAGACTCTACGCGTACACGTTGTGCGTTTGAAACTGCAGCATATGATCAAGGCGCTCACGTGACATATCTTGGACCAACTGGAAGCCAAATGGGTAAAAAAGAATCTGCTAAAGATACTGCTCGTGTATTAGGTGGTATGTATGATGGAATCGAATACCGTGGCTTCTCACAACGTACTGTTGAAGAATTAGCGAAATATTCAGGTGTGCCTGTGTGGAACGGCTTAACAGATGAAGATCATCCTACTCAAGTACTTGCTGACTTCTTAACAGCAAAAGAAGTATTGAAAAAAACATACCACGAAATTAACTTCACATATGTTGGAGACGGACGTAACAACGTTGCAAATGCATTAATGCAAGGTGCAGCAATTATGGGAATGACTTTCCACTTAGTTTGCCCTAAAGAATTAAATCCAACAGATGAATTATTAAATCGTTGTAAAGAAATCGCAGCTAAAAATGGTGGCGAAATCTTAGTAACTGATAACATCGATGAAGGTGTTAAAGGTTCAGACGTTATCTACACAGACGTTTGGGTATCAATGGGTGAACCTGATGAAGTTTGGGAAAAACGTATTAAATTATTAGAACCATATCGTGTAACTAAAGAAATGATGGAAAAAACTGGTAACCCACGTGCAATCTTCGAACACTGCTTACCATCATTCCACGATACTGAAACTAAAATTGGTAAAGAAATTCAAGAAAAATATGGCTTAACTGAAATGGAAGTTGCTGACGAAGTCTTTGAAAGTGAACAATCTGTTGTCTTCCAAGAAGCAGAAAACAGAGCACACACTATTAAAGCTGTGATGGTTGCAACTTTAGGAGAATAATCGAAGGGAGACCTACCTATGTCTAAAATCGTAGTGGCTTTAGGTGGTAACGCTTTAGGACAATCACCTGAAGAGCAATTAGAATTAGTTAAAGGAACAGCTAAATCATTAGTTAGCTTAATCCAAAAAGGTTATGAAGTTGTAATCAGTCATGGTAATGGCCCACAAGTCGGCAGTATTAATTTAGGATTAAATTATGCAGCTGAAAATGGCCAAGGACCAGCGTTCCCATTCCCTGAATGTGGCGCAATGAGTCAAGCTTACATTGGCTATCAACTACAAGAAAGTTTATTAAATGAACTTCATGAATTAGGTATCGATAAACAAGTTGTTACATTAGTAACACAAGTAGAAGTTGCTGGTGATGACCAGGCATTCGATAATCCAACAAAACCAATTGGTCTATTCTATACTAAAGAACAAGCAGATCAAACAATGCAAGAAAAAGGTTATCAATTTGTAGAAGACTCAGGACGTGGTTATCGTCGAGTTGTACCTTCTCCAATGCCAATCAACATTGTAGAATTAGATAGCATTGAAACATTGATTAAACACGGCACACTCGTTATTGCAGCTGGTGGTGGCGGTATCCCAGTTGTTAAAGAAGAAGGTAACTACAAAGGCGTCGATGCTGTTATCGATAAAGATAAAACAAGTGCTTTATTAGCAGCACACTTAAAATCAGATCAATTAATTATCTTAACAGCAGTAGACTATGTTTACATTAACTATGGTAAAGATAATCAAGAAGCTTTAGGTGAAGTAACAGTAGATGAAATGAATAAACACATTGCTGACGGTCAATTTGCAAAAGGCAGTATGTTACCTAAAGTAGAAGCAGCATTACAATTCATCGAGAAAAATCCAGAAGGTAGTGTATTAATCACATCTCTTGAAGACTTAGGAGATGCCTTAGATGGTAAGATTGGTACATTAATTAAAAAGTAATGTTATGTGAATGACTTTTGACATGGTTATAAAATAACACTCAATACATTTTAATAAATAAGTTAAACCTGGGCTTAATGTATGTGATTTACATACTAAGCTCAGGTTTTTTAGTGGTCATGTAAATATTAAAAATCCCCTCACTAAATAACGTAGTGAAGGGAATGAGGTTTACCAAATGTGTTACAGTTATTAGTAACATTCAGAAATGCAAAAATGTGACTTTTAGTAATGGTTGAACTATTTAAATTTCTGACATGCTAATCTTTAATTCGCGTCTTAAATTTTAAATACGTGGCAATGCCCCAGTATATAACTAAACCGATGAGCAAAATTAACCAGACTACATTAAATTCTCCTTCATTAAACTTAATATAGAAATTATAAATAGCTAATACGATAAAAAAGTAAACGGTGGTCCATTTACTCGCTATACTAAAGTGTTATTGTTCCATTTCATCTTGTCTTTTAAACATTATTATCACCCTTTTCATTTTTAAGGATTAAATAAGTCGTCCACAGTTGTATTGAATTGCTTTGCTAATTTAAATGCAAGTTGTAAGGTTGGATCATATTTATTGTTTTCGATTGCATTAACTGTCTGACGGGAAACATTTACATTTTTGCTTAGTGTGTCTTGAGACATACCAATTTGTTTCCGATATTCTTTAATTTTATTTTTCATTATTAATCAGTCCTATGGCGTATACTTCTTTTTCACTATAAAGTAATTTATTACTAATAGTAAAGCTACTATTAATATATAGGCCAATTCTGGAATTGATTAAATGGATAAACTGTATGACGTCCTTGGTAAAAGGCAAATATCTTTAAAATCATACCGATGAAAAAGGTATAAACTAAGCCTACAAATGTTTTAGAAAATATTTCTAAAAACATTGTACGTTGTCTCTCATCGTAACCAGTTGTATCAATGCCTTTAGTATCAATTGTTTCGCTAGGAAGAAATTTGTTTGTTATGATACTCCAAATTATTCCGAAAATTAGAACACTAATGAATAGTAAAATATAAATAATTGATCTCACCTCAAAATGTCAAAAGTATTTTACATTTATAGATTATCATATTTGTTGTTAATGTCAAATGCTTTTGACATTTGAACTTTAAAAAAAGCCTAGGATTAAGTTTTAAAGCTTAATCCTAGGCTTTATGTAAGCTATATTGCTATTAAAGATACTGTGTGCGCTGTAATTAACTCAATATAAATGCCACAAATTCTTCTACGCTAAGATTGCCAAAGTAGAAGGTTAAATCAATGTCATTCAAACGTTCAATTAAATCTGCTTTGACCATGCGTGTCCCAATTAAATGTGCTTCAACATCGTGAATGTTGCCTTGACCAAAGAAATCGCCATAAATACGACAAGCTGCAATACGGTTATGTTCAATTGATAGGGAAATATCAATTGTGCCGCAACTAAAGCGCTCATTTCGGTTGTATTCATATCGTGGTGAACGGCCATAGTTCCATTCCCAATTATCATACTTTTCAGCGACTAATTGATCGATGCCAGCCCAATCTTCATCAGTTAATTCATAGCGTTTAGCATCTTTAATGTCATCAATGCCCATGATTTGCGTAATCATAAGATCTTTAAATTCGTGAATCGTGATGTCTTGATATTTAGGATCTAATGCATCACGAATTTGACCGACACGGGCACGTACGGATTTAATACCTTTAGATTCAATCTTCTTACGGTTTGGTTTCAACACGTTGACCATGGCGTCATAATCAACATCTAATAATAATGAATAACCACCATAAATACGATCATTTAATAATGTCATCGCAGCGCCTGAAATTTTCTTGTCATTTAAAGCAAGGTCATTTCGACCACTTTGAATGACGTCAGTGGCACCTAAATTGTGTAGTGCTTGAATGGCCGGACGGTAGAAGCGTTGGAAATCTCCGTATATGGATGTATCTTGTTCTAAAATACAACATACGTTGACGGCACCATCATCCACGTAAACTGCGCCACCGCCTGTATCACGGCGGACCACTTTAATATGATGCGCATCGACATAATCTTGATTAATCTCTACTGCAGTATTCTGGAAGCGACCGATTTCTACTTTCGGTTGGCAATAATATGGAAGTAATATATCTTCATCTAAAAAGATGTGGTTATTAACATATACTTGCATCGCCAAGTTAACGGCGCCATCATCGATATATTTACCATTACGAATAGGTTCTATTAAATACATGTTCTCGTCTCCTAAGTTGTTAATTGTCTTTGTGCATGAATGAGTAACGACGCAATATCTTCAGTAAGATGAATCGTTCTATCTTGGATTGATTTAGGGATGCGATACGCTTTCTTGTTTAATGTCATAAACACAGCATTTGGGTTTTGGCGTGTCATACGTTGGAACGGATGTTTCACAAATTGTGGTGTCGTATAACCAATACCGATTTCAAGATATAACACTTTGCCATCTTTATGCGTGTCTAGAAAATGGTTGTAGCGATCTAGTTGTGCATGGAAGTCCGCATCTTCAACCATCCCAACTTGTGCTTTACGTTTATTAATTTCCATAGGTGCATCACATTTTGGGCAATGTGGAATCAGCTCATATGGAATTTTCATGTCTTCTTGTTGGGCTACCATTTCGCGAATTGCATCATCGTCACGATACGTTTGTGCATGACAGTGTTGGCTACATTGCCAGAGAATGTATTCTCCTTGAATATGGAACACTTTGTCTAAATCATAATCTGCGACGAGAAAGGCATTATCTGCATTTGTCGTAATGATATGATAATCCTTTTGCTGAAGCATCTGTTTAAGTGCCACGTAAGAAGGACCTACGGGTTGATCTAAGTAGTTTAATTTCACGAAACGACTTTCAAATGCCCAATACTCCTGCCAACTTTCAAATGGATGCAGACTCGCTTGTAGCATATCGAAGAAGTTATATTTCTCGATAAAATCAGGGAAATTCTGCGTAAAGCGTTCACCAATATAAGTGAAGCCGTCTGATGCAGACATCCCCGCACCTATACCTACAACAATGGCATCTGCTTCATCAATCGCTTGTGCTAAAATATCGGTTTGATTAGCGTCTGCTTGTTGCGCCTTATCAAGTGCAATCCAGTTCTGTTTCTGTGTCGTGTTATCTGTTGTCGTCATTGAAAGCCTCCTTATAAAGTGCTAAATCTTTATCTGTAAATACATTAAAGAGTACTTTCATCTTTGAGCCAGTTTCATGCAAATAGTCGCGTGTGGTTTGAATTGCTATGCGACTCGCTTCATCTTGAGGGAATCCAAAGACACCTGTTGAAATACAACAGAATGCTAAGTGTCTTAACCCCTTTTCATCGGCAAGTGCCAGACAACTTCGATAACAACGTGCGAGCAAATCTTTATTCATCTGTGACACAGGTTGTTTATGAATTTGAGGCCCGACTGTATGAATAACATATGTCGCTGGTAGGTTATAAGCAGAGGTAATCTTTGCTTTCCCCACACCTTCTTTACGGCCTTGTTGCGCAATAATATTAGCGCAATCAAGACGTAATTGTACACCAGCTTTAGTGTGAATGATATTATCGATGCAATCATGATTCGCTTGCATACATCCTAAAAATCGGCTGTTCGCTGCGTTGACGATACCGTCAATAGCAAGTGTTGTGATGTCGCCTTGCCATACATATAGTGACGCATCTGAAATAGGTGTTAAATCATTGATATGTGTGATGTCTTGTTGGTTGTTCAATGTAGATAAAAAGGCATCTTGTATCTCTAAGTACTCAGAACTTACAGGCTCAGGTGGACGAACATTGGCCAAACCTCGATACAATTCCCACTGTTCTGTGTCAGTCTCAGGGAAGTCTAAAGGTTTGTCACCATATTGTTCTTTCCACATGGCTTCAATTAGATAAGCTAAACGTTCTTGTTGATTCACTGCATTTAGTCCTCATCTGGATCTGGTAATGCGTCGTATGCTGCTTCATCTACATTTTCTAATTTAACTAACCAATTTTCTTCTGGTTTTTCTGAATTTAAAATAGCTGGTTCATCTTCTGCTTTCGTATTACGTTCAACGATTTTACCTGCAAGTGGAGATTGCACATCTAATACAGTTTTAGATGCTTCGATGCTGACGATTTCATCATTAACATTAACATCGTCTGCGCCCATAAATTCGACATAACCTACAGTACCTACATCATCTTGTAATTCAGGTGTCATACGATAAATATATTGGTTACCTACTTTTTCTACATATAAATAATTAGCTAATTTAGCCATTACATATCATCCTTTCTTTATTTATAAATACGCTTGTGCTATGCGTTCGATTGTACGACATCGTTGGTCGATGCCTGGTAATAGTGGTACAACTAAGACTTCATCCGCCTTAAATTCTTGGATCATTGTATCCAAGCGGGGTTTCACTTGTGCTATTGTTCCGGCTAGAATTCGTGAACGGTGTTGAGCGATAACGCGTTTATCACGGTCACTTAATTTATATTGTCTAGCTGTTTCAATAGAAGGGAAGCGATCAAACTCAGCAAATTGTTGTTTGCCTAATAACCACACGTCAAGTGCATGTAATAAGTCTTGTGCCTCTTCTTCAGTATCCGTAACGATGACAAATGTGGTTAACATGACTGTGGGTGACATGTTTAACGCAGTCGTTTGAAAATGTTCGCGATACGTTTCGACAGACGCTTTAGCTGCATCAATCTTATCCTGGTTTGGTAATAAGAATGTCCCTAATGTGTAGCCCATGCCCTGTGTAGCAGCTAATTTAGCTGAACGTTGACTTGCGCTTAAGAGCCACATATCAGGATGACGAGATAGCTGAGGCTGACTAATGACCTGTCCTACGCGTTGGGCTTCTGGTGCTTGCGTCAAGTAATGGCGAATATCTTCAATACTTTGTGCATAATCAAGATAATCACGTTTGTCCTCGTCCATTGCGCGTTTAACCACCGCTGTACCTGGATTATTGCCGATACCCAAGTCAACCCGACCAGGGTGGAGTGCCTCTAACATTTTGAAATTTTCGGCCACTTTAAACGGGCTATAGTGCGGTAACATGACCCCGCCAGACCCCAATTTAATGCGTTTCGTTTCCCCTAACAAATGCATCATTAAGAGTTCAGGACTACCACTCGCAAACGCTGGTACATCATGATGTTCCGTTAACCAGAAACGTTTATAACCTAGTTCATCAGCGCGTTTAGCAAGTCTTGTTGTATCTTGTAATGCTTGTGTCGCATCCTTACCTTCATCAATCATGGCATAATCTAATATATTGAAATCCACTTGGTGCTCATCTCCAAAGCTTAATTGTTTAGTCCCTTATTATAATACCCACCACCATTTTAACGTGTTTAAAGAATTTTTGTAGTAATTTAGTTTATACGTCACACAAATGTTCTACTGCTATTTTCTTTTCCCGAAAAGGGGCCAAAAAATCGTTCACAAACAAGTCGATTGTGTATTGTCATAAAGCATGATACTTTGAAAATAATACAAAAATGAACGAAAGAGGATGTCATAAAATGTCGAAGTACGCACCATTGCTAGAACCCATTACATTATCTAATGGCATTACATTAGCCAATCGATTTGTCCTTTCGCCAATGACGACGAACTCATCTACGAAAGAAGGACATATCACAGAAGAAGATTTACGTTATGCGAAACGACGCGCAAGTTCAGCAGGATTGCAAGTAACTGGCGCAGCATATATTGAGCCATATGGACAATTGTTTGAATACGGCTTTAATATCTCTGATGATGCTTGTATTCCTGGACTTAGAAAAGTTGCGCAAGCGATGAAACAAGGTGGCAATAAAGCGATTATTCAACTTGCACATGCTGGAAGATTCTCAAATACTGCAATTATGAATTATGGGGAAGTGTATGGTCCCAGTCCAATGACCTTGCATTCACCAATTAAACACAACGTGTTAGAGATGTCAGTTGATAAAATTCATGAAGTTACACAACAATATGCAGATGCGACATCTCGTGCGATCCAAGCAGGATTTGATGGTGTTGAGATTTCAGTCGCACAACGTTTATTATTACAAACATTCTTCTCAACATTCTCTAATCAGCGTCATGACCAGTATGGTGTTGATTCATTAGAGAATCGAACACGCTTTGGCTTAGAGGTCATGCAAGCAGTACAGAAAGTGATTGATGATGAAGCACCAAGTGATTTCATCTTCGGCTATAGAGCAACACCTGAAGAAACAAGAGGTAGTGACTTAGGCTATACCGTCGATGAATTTAATCAACATATCGATTGGGTTATGGACGTCGCCAATATTCATTACCTGGCTATCGCAAGTTGGGGGCGTAATATTTATCAGAATAAGACACGTACACCTGGCGCACATTATGGACGACGCGTTAATCAAGTCGTATATGAACATTTAAATGGTCGTATACCACTCATTGCAAGCGGCGGTATTAATTCGCCTGAGACGGCACTAGATGCTTTAAGTAACGCTGATATGGTTGGCATGTCTTCACCATTTGTCACAGAACCAGATTTCGTGCGCAAATTGGCAGAAGGACGTGAAGACGCCATTGACTTACATATACATCCAGATGAGTTAGATGAACTAGCCATTCCACATGCTGCCTTTAAAGATATTGTACAAATGATGGATTACGGTGAAGGTTTGCAGAAGAAAACACGCGATGAACTGCGTAAATTAGAGAAAAATTATGATGAAGAATAGGGCGCAAGGCAGAAATCTAATGTGTTAAAAGATTTTGTTGCATTGCCCTACAATGATGAATAGAACAAGAATATGTTGATATAGGTTGGGATGTTTTAATACGTTCCAGCCTTTTGTTTTGGTTAATTTCCAGCTAAATATTTAATTTTTCACGTTGTTAATGTAAACTTATCATTATATAAAGTTTACATTTAGAGTTTAGCGGGATTTTTTAAAGTAAGGGGTTTAACAACATGAGATTAAATTTGGCAGAACGTATTTTAAATCAAGATGTTTTAAGTAAGGATGAGGCGTTAGCATTATTTGAAGATCAAACGATTGATACATTTGAATTATTAAATGAAGCATATATCATTCGGAAACACTTTTTCGGGAAAAAAGTGAAACTCAATATGATACTTAATGCGAAAAGTGGAATTTGTTCAGAAGACTGTGGTTATTGCGGTCAATCTGTGAAAATGAAAGACAAACAACGATACGCCTTAGTGGAACCAGAAAAAATTAAAGCAGGTGCACAAGTAGCGACAGATAACCATATTGGTACATACTGTATCGTGATGAGTGGGCGTGGTCCTACAAATAGAGAGGTTGATCATATCTGTGAGACGGTTCATGATATTAAAGCGTTGCATCCACAACTTAAAATTTGTGCCTGCTTAGGACTAACAAATGAAGCGCAAGCGGAGAAGTTAAAAGAAGCGGGCGTGGATCGCTATAATCATAATTTAAATACAAGTGAACGTTATCATAGCGAGGTTGTAACGACACATACATATGAAGATCGTGTACGTACGGTTGAAATCATGAAAGCGAATCACATCTCGCCGTGTTCAGGTGTGATTTGTGGCATGGGTGAGACGAACGAGGATATTATCGATATGGCATTTGCGTTGAGAGAAATTGATGCTGATAGTATTCCAATTAATTTTCTACACCCAATTAAAGGAACAAAATTCGGCGGACTCGATTTATTATCGCCAATGAAATGTTTAAGAATTATCGCGATGTTTCGGCTTATTAATCCCTCTAAAGAAATTCGTATTGCCGGTGGTCGAGAAGTGAATTTACGATCACTCCAAGCCATCGCATTAAAAGCAGCCAATTCCATCTTTGTAGGTGATTATTTGATTACAGGCGGACAACCAAACGAACTCGACTATCAAATGATTGAAGATTTAGGATTTGAGATTGATGGGTAGTTTAGAATACGTTTGAAATTTGCTACGATAGAAGAGAAGAACATTTAGAAAAGGATGAAATAACATGTCATCTAAACAATCATCATTTGGAGATAAACGTTGGCATAACATTTTACTTATTGTAGTAGGCATATTGGCATTCTGTATATTCCATTTTCTAATGGGTGTTAATGTGGCATATGCATTAATGTTTTTATATGCACCACTTACTATAGGCATAGTTAATTTAGGCAAGCTTAGAGAAAAAGAAAATAATAATGACTGAATCATAGACATAAACCACACGTTTTGAATTTTAAGGTAAAAACGTGTGGTTTTTAACATTAAAACATAAAATCATTAATATTCAAAAATAGTATTGAAGATACCTAAAAATAATAATTGATGTTGCGCCATAGTGGGATCTAATAACTCAAAATATACTTGCTTATTTGGTTCTCTTATTAACTTCCAACTTGCTATTGTACTACCAGTATCTTCGTTTACAATTGTACTCCATTCAAAGAAATCATAACGTAACGTATAACATTCATCATTAAAATAAAAATAAGGACAATCTGTTTTCTCGGGAAATAATTTTTGGTGGATGGTTATATCATGCGTTACTTGCGGTTCCGTTTCAAAATAATTAACGATATAATTTTTAGTGATAAATGGAAATTTGCGACGCCCTTTGAATACTAAGCGTTGTTTATTGTCAAAAATACACCATCTTGCTTTGAAAAAAAGACGCATATCCTCAATAAATAGATATTCATAGCCATATACTTCAAAACGTTTAATGCTTCCTAACTGTTTGTTAGGATCGTCTACATCAACAATGTTTTTTAATTTTGGTGATAAGACATGCCCAATTTTATGTGTATACATACTGCTCACCTACTTTTAAAGAATTACAAGAAGCATCATTTATTTTAAACATAAACAAGTTGTATATTTCATGCAAGAGGAGAAAGAAAAAGATATAGCTTATTGGTGGAGATCATATGAAATGAATTTTTTCGATTACTCAAATTTATAGAAGGCCGAAACAAGTTTACCTTTATCAGTAACTTTATATTGAAATATTTTAAAGCGACAATCTTCACAATAAAATTTATCTAGTTTGAAATGATCGTACCAGTCAACGCAAACATGTTTCAATGCAGTTTTTTTATAAATATCATAAGCTATTGAGAATGCATATTTTAAAATTGTTTTCCCTGAAACTAAACCTTTATATTGGTCGTTTCTAGCGAGTTTCGTAATTAATAAAGATGGAAATTCATTGTTTTTCATAGCATCAGAAGAAATTTTCTTTTTAATATTTTTACTTACATTAATTTCAAATTTTATGATGACTATTTTTAAACAAAAATATCCGATGAGTTCTGAAGTATCGGAATCAATTATTAAATACGTGCGGATTGAATTTTGTTTATTTAAAGAAAGAGCTTTGTCTTGCAAGTAAGATGCAATAGAAGGGTTTGAAGAAGTTTTAAATTTACTTATATTTCGTCGGATAAGTTTGAGAAGAAATTCATCTTCCATCTCATAGTTAGTAAGTTCAAAGATATTACAAAGTTGATGGTTTATCTTTTTCATTTTCTACTAGTTTTTTAAATGGATTTGGTTGTGGTGTATCTTCTTCAAGTCGGTTATGAAAAGGCTTAAACTTTGCAGTTGCAAATATGATAGCTTCTTCTTCAGTTAAAGTATATGAACTTCTTTCTTCAGGAATCATAGTATCATCTCCTTTTATTATAATATAATATTTTTATAAATTATAATACGCATTGAAATATTTGGCAACAGAAAAGATATGTAAGTAAAAGTCTTTATTTGTTCAATAGTATTGACTAAGGAAGAGATAAATATAAAGGAATAAAGAACAAAAAAGGAGGGAAACAGAATGCACTGTTTCTCTCCTTAATACAGTTACATCAATCCTATCAATTTCATCCATAGTGAACCTAAACCGAGCCAGATGACAAAGTACACAACGCCTAATGCTAGGTTCATCAACCACCAACGTTTCTGAGTGACGTAACCAGAGGCATAAAGGATAGGTGCTGGACCGCTACTGTAGTGTGTTGTAGAGGCCATTAAATTTCCAAAGAAGCCAAGCATTAATGCACTGAATAATGGTGGTGCACCTGCGGCAACGGCTACGCCAAGCAATGCAGCGTACATCGCACTGACGTGAGCGGTTGAACTGGCAAATAGGTAATGTGAATAGAAGTAAAAGATAATGAGTATTACAAGAACGACTGGCCAACTGAGTCCACCTAAGCTTGTTGCGATGGTATGACTTAACCATGGAATAAAGCCTAATTGATTGAGTTGATCTGCCATCATAACTAGCACTGAGAACCAAACTAATGTATTCCAAGCACCCGTTTCATTTAAGATATCTTTCCAATCTAATACACCTGTGATAAGCAATAAAGATAATGCAATAAATGCAGTTAATGTTGCGTCTACACCAATAAAGCTACCTACTACCCAAAGTAGTAAGGCGATAATAAATACACCAATCATGAATTTTTCAGCTTTATCAATTGACCCCATATCAGCTAATTCATTTTCAGCCCAATGTTTCGCATCCGGTGTCTCTTTCACTGTTGGTGGATATAGTTTATAAATAATGTAAGGTATGACAATCAGTGACACAATTCCAGGTACAACTCCTGCTAAGAACCAGTTCATCCAAGTTACGTGAACATGTGCAGTTTTCTCTGCTAAATTTTGAGCGAGTGGGTTACCGGCCATTGCTGTTAAGAACATGGCTGCAGTAATAAGGTTGCCGTGAAATTCGGTAAAGATTAAAAATGAGCCCACCTTACGTTCGGTGCCTTGTTTCGGGTCAGAACCAAATGATTTTGATAGTGACTGAATGATTGGGAACATAATACCACCAGCACGGGCAGTATTACTAGGTGTTGCTGGCGCTAATATTAAATCTACACCGACCAGTGAGTATGCCAGACCAAGTGTCTTTTTACCAAATAGTCTGACAAACTGAAGTGCGATACGTCGACCTAGTCCAGTCTTAACAAACCCTCTAGAGATAAAGAATGCCATTGCAATCAACCAAATACTAGGATTACCGAAACCTTGAACAGCAGTCTTTGTATCGATAACGCCAACTAACACGGTTAGCGTGAACCCTATGATCGATACGGCACCAATCGGCATAGGTTGTGTGATACAACCGATGATGGTACCTACAAATATAGCAAACATTAACCATGCATCCAGACTGAGTGATTCGGGTCTGAAGGGGGCAAGCACAGCGATAAGTATGCCGATGACAAGGGGTAATATAAATTTCTTATATTTAACAGAGTGATTCATCTCGAAACCTTCTTTCCAACTTTCGAACATTTTCATACATAGAATAGACTTATTTTTAAGTAATGTACAGAGTGTTTTTGTATTTAATTGATAATAATTATCAATTAAATATTAAGTTAAAAAAACGTATAGGCTATCGAATTTTAGATGTGTATGGGATAAAATGTTATTCAAAGAAAGGGGATGACATCATGTTAACTATAGGGACGTTGATCGCGAAAGATGATACATGGATATTGTGGGCAATTATTATTGTTTGGGCGACAGTCAGTATTGTCTTAGAACAAAAATATCAATGGGCGAGCACGATTTCAGGAGCCATTATAGCCTTGGTAGGTGCGATGGTATTATCTAATTTTAAAGTGATTCCAACTGAATCACTGGTGTATGATACGGTGTGGGATTATGCCGTACCTATTTCAATTCCTTTATTATTGTTCAGTTCGAACATTTTAAAGATTTGGAAAGAAAGTCGTCGATTATTATATATTTTCTTAATTGCGTCTGTTGGGACATTAATGGGAACCACAGTAGGATTTATTGTACTGCATCAATGGATTCCATACTTAGCTAAGATTGGCGCGATGATGACAGGTAGCTATATCGGTGGTGGTGTAAACTTTGCGGCTTTAAGTACCAAATTTAAAACACCGAGTGATATGATTTCATCTACAGTTGTAGCGGATAATAGTGTGATGGCGCTGTACTTTATGTTATTAATTGCCATACCGTCATTGCCTATTATAAAGAAATGGTTCAAGACGGATTACCAAACGGCGTCAACACCAGAAACGCAACAATCTTATTGGAAACCGAAGCAAATTCAACTGTTAGATATTGCACTTTCGATAGCGATTGCTGTGGCATTAGTGGCAATCAGTTTTAAATTATCTGAGGTCATTCAACATGTGATACCGCAGTCTAATGTCATACTAACGATACTAGTTTCTTTCTTTGGCGATCAGTATTTGTTATTGACGACACTGACGTTATTAGCGGTGGCTATTTGGGGAGATTTCTTTGATAAATTAGCCGGTTCTTCAGAAATTGGGACGTTCATTATTTATATATTCTTTGTCGTTATCGGAACGCCGGCTTCATTTATGACGATTATATAGACGGCGCCATTGTTATTTGTCTTTGTGATGATTATTTTAATTTTCAATTTAGGTTTAAGTTTAATTGTAGGGAAATTATTTAATTTCAAGATTGAAGAAATATTGTTAGCGAGTAATGCGACAGCAGGTGGTCCAACGACGGCAGCAGCATTAGCAATTAGTAAAGGATGGCAAGGGCTTGTTGGTCCAATATTAATTATAGGCACATTAGGTTATGTCATTGGGAACTATGCCGGGACACTTATGTATCAACTGTTAATACACATTGGATAAGCATACATAAAAGGAGATATCTCAGCAAAACGTTTAGCTGAATATCTCCTTTTTAAATTTAATCATTTAATTCGCTATCTTTAATATCTGTAATAAACATGTGTCCGGGTGAGTGTGTAATCATTAACTCTGGTTTGGCATCAAGCGCAACGGACTGTGGTGTCACGCCACACCCCCAGAAGACAGGGACTTCATTTGGTTTGATCGTGACAGCCTCTCCATAATCAGGCTTATTAATATCCGTGATACCCAGTTCTTCTGGTGTGCCAATATGGATTGGCGTGCCATGGACATTCTTAAAATGTGAAGTAATTTCTGTTGCCTTAATCGCTTGAGTCATAGTCATCGGACGCATACTAACTGTAATGTTACCTTTAAAATAGCCACTTGATTCGGCAGGGATGTTAGTACGATACATTGGGACGTTATGACCTTCTTCAATGTGTCGAACAGGTAAGCCAGCTTCCAACATGGCATGTTCGAAGGTGAAACTACACCCAATTAGAAAGCTAACCATATCTTCGGTATAAAGGTCAGTGATATCATCGACTTCTTTAATCAACTGGCCATGTTCATAAATACGATACTTCGGAACTTCAGAGCGTATATCTGCATTACGTCCATAATATGGAAACGAATGTGCACCAACTTCCGAGACATCTAATAGTGGACACGTCTTAGGATTTCGAAAACAAAATTTTAAAAAATCATAAGCGTATTTCGATGGCAATATGACTACATTTGCTTGAATGTAGCCCTCAGCCATACCACTTGTGTGACCGACAAGTTCTCCATCTCGAATTAATTGGCGCAAGACGTCAGGTGATGCTTGTTTGTAATTCATTATAAATCCCCCTTGTTTCCCCTTAATGATAAAAGTCCTTATTACTACAATATTTTAAAATTACACATATGACAAGAGTGGTATATGCGCTATTTATTAAAAAGCTTGTATGCTAAAGTGATCGAACTATTCACAAATAGTGGTAATAAACAATATAAACTTACAATAACCCAATTATCATCTACATGATAAATAACAAAATATAGTATGAATAAAAATATACTTATGATTAGTCCAATTAAAGGCAGTAAATTAAAGTACAGATTCATATTGTTATTCTTCTTCATTGTTCTGTTCCTTATCTTGTTCCTTTTCATTAGACTGATTAAGCTGTTCACGTTGTTCCAATGGGATAGAATAGTCTTTGTCATCATTGATATAAGACATTTGGAAGTGCTTCGTATGTTCTCTGCGGAGTGCGCGCATAATTGAGAGCGTCATTAATAATAGAATGATAGAGAACGGTAATCCTGTTACAACAGAGGCAGTTTGTAAGCTTGTTAACCCACCTGCAATCGTCATTGCTACCGAGATTGCACCAATGAGTAATCCCAAAACCACTTTGTGCTTAACCTTAGGATTCTCACTACCTCCCGTTGCCATGCCAGCAACAATATGTGTCGTTGAGTCGGCGCTTGTCACTATGAGTAAAAATATTAAGACGACGGCAAGAATGCTCGTTATATCAGCCAATGGGAATTTCGATAATAATTCAAATAATGCAACTGTATAATCTTTATCAACTAATTGCGCAATATTATCGCCACCCATAGCAACTTTCACTGCCATACCACCAAAGCCAGCAATCCATACAAATGAAATGAGTGGCGGTACGATTAAGACACACATAATAAACTCACGAATGGTACGTCCACGAGATACACGAGCAACGAAACCACCGATAAATGGTGACCATGAGATGACCCATGCCCAGTAAAAGACGGTCCATTGTTGAATCCATGCATTATTACCAGAATAGGGATTGATACGCAAACTATATTCAACAAAATGTCTGATATAATCGCCAATGGCTAGCGTGTAGGATTCAAAGATGAATTTTAAATCCCCAACAATCAGCATAAATAATAATAAGATTGCACCTAAAATAATATTGATGTTGCTTAGCCATTTCACGCCACGATTTAATCCAGTTACCGCAGAACCTAAGAATATACACACCATGAGTACTGTGATAGCTATTTTTGTAACGTTATTGTTGGGTACATGAAAGACATGGTTAAGACCACCACTAATTTGCATAATTCCAAGACCGATAGAAGTGGCGATACCCATGACTGTAGCTATAATTGCTAAGATATCAATGATATTTCGAAATGGACGTTTATAAGCTTGTCCGAAGACAGGTTCCATTGCTGTAGAAATTAACCCGTCTCGCTTTTTACGAAATTGAAAATACGCCACGATCAGTCCCGCCATGGCGAATATAGACCATTGTGAAATGCCCCAATGGAAGAAAGTATAACCCATAGCTACACGAGCAGATTCTGCCGATGCATTCGGCACGTCTTTTGGAAAAGGTGAATGGAGATAATGTGTGAGTGGTTCAGCAACACCCCAGAATACGATACCAACACCAAGTCCAGCCGAAAATAACATACCTAACCATGATAAGAATGAAAATTCTGGTTCTTCATCATCACGCCCTAATTTGAAGCGGCCATAACGAGAGATTGCTAAAGAGATTAAAAAGATGTCTAAAATGAATATGATAAGTAAAAATAACCAACCAAATGAATTAGAAATAAAGTCATAAATATGTTGTGCATGATTTCCAAAAGCTTTAGGAAAGAAGCCAGCCATTGCAGTTATAAGTATAATGATGGCCACGGATACCGTGTATACTAAATAATTGTTTTTCTGTCGCTTGTCATTCATTGTTCAATTAAGTCATCCTTTATATTTTATTTATTTTGAGTATACCGATAATAGTAAATATTTTCAAAATTCATTTTTTTTGAAATATAACGATTCATATGTCATACTTCGCTGTTTTGAAAACTTTTTCCAAAAGAGAAAATTGGCTAAATACTATCTAATGAAATGCTATAATTGAGATGAAAATTTGAAGAATTCAATAGAAAAGAAGGTATATCATGTCGACAAACTATGTCATTACGAACGGTAAAATTTACACAGAACAACAAGTTATTGAAAATGGATATCTTGTAGTAGAAGATGGCAAAATCAGTGATATTCAGCAAGGAACGTATACTGGCGAATTAGAACAAATAGATGTGAAAGGTCAAAATGTATTGCCTGGGTTCATTGATATTCATATTCATGGCGGCTATGGTGAGGATGCCATGGATGCGTCTTACGATGGATTGAAACATTTGGCGGAACAATTGTTATCAGAGGGCACAACTACATTCTTAGCAACAACGATGACACAATCGGATGCCAACATTGAAAAGGCATTGAAAAATATCGTGGCATATCAAGCAGATCAACAACAAGGAGAAGCAGCGGAAGTAGGCGGCATTCATTTAGAAGGACCATTTATTTCAGAACATAAAGTTGGGGCACAAAATCCTAAATATGTGCAACGTCCATCAGCGTCGAAAATTCAGCATTTTCAAGATGTGGCTAATCATCAAATCAAAATTATTACATTTGCACCAGAAGTTGAAGGTGCCCATGATACGCTTAATCAATTACATGATGATATTATCTTCTCAATGGGGCATACGGTAGCCACATTTGATGAAGCGAATGAAGCGGTGGAACATGGTGCTAAGCACGTCACACATCTATATAATGCAGCTACACCATTTGAACATCGCAATCCTGGTGTCTTTGGTGCAGCGTGGACGAATGATCAATTAAATACTGAAATTATCGTGGATGGTATTCATTCACATCCGGCTGCTGTGCATATTGCATATAAGCAAAAAGGAAATGAACATATGTATCTCATTACTGATGCTATGCGTGCGAAAGGCATGGAAGATGGGGAATATGATTTGGGTGGACAGAATGTTATCGTTAAAGGTAAAGAAGCCCGCCTAGCAAGTGGTGCCTTAGCAGGTAGTATTCTTAAAATGAATGACGGTTTGCATAATTTAATTCATTATACACACGATTCATTAGAAAACTTATGGCGTGTGACAAGCTTGAATCAAGCCATTGCATTGAACATCGATGCGCATAAAGGTAGCTTAGCAATCGGCAAAGATGCGGATATCGTAGTGGTAGATGATACGATTCGTATTGACAAAACAATCAAATCGGGCGTTGTACATCAATATTAAAAAATGTATTCAATTGTGATTATTTCTTTTCCGCGTTTAAAAATATGCACACAAGTGTATATATGTAGTAAATGTTTTGATACGAAACACAGGCGACGGAAAAGAGGTGTCCATACATGAATAATGATTTTAGATTCCCAAATGCTAAACATTTCTTTAGTTGGTTAACATGGCTATCAATTATTGCATTACTTGCAGTAATCGTACTTAATTTTATTGTATATAGCACATTCAAAAGTTTTAATCATTTTACTTTAGCGTTTGAATTCCATCAAACAGAGTTAATATTCTTAATTACTTTCTCAATTATTGCGATTATCAGCATTATTATGTATTTAATTTTAAAATTATTTAAGCACTCATAAAAATAAAGAGACAGAAAGTGGATTGATAGCCAATTCACTTTCTGTCTCTTGTCTTATTTGTGTTAAGCATTTATAACTGTTTGAAAATCGTGTCATCAACAATGATTTCTACATTAGGATGTTGATGTAGGATCGATGCAGGTAATGACTCAGTTGGTTCACTGTTTAATAATTGATGAATCGCATCACGTTTACGTTCACCAAATGCTAAGAGTATGATTCGTTTCGCACGCATGATGGAATTTAATCCCATTGATACAGCTTGTTTAGGTACATCATCAATATGATCAAAATGCACACTGTTGGCATTAATTGTTGATTCGGTTAAATCAACGACACGTGTTTCACTTTCAAAGGATGTGCCTGGCTCATTAAAACCGATATGGCCATTTTCACCAATACCTAATAATTGGATGTCTGGTTGACCTATTTGCTTTAAGCGCGCTTCGTAACGTCGTGCTTCCTCCTCTAAATGATCAACATGCCCTTGAGGGATATGAATGTGATCTTCATTCCAACTATCATTGTGATCAAATAATAATTGATGCATATACGTATGATAACTTTGAGCATGCGAAGGTTCTAAACCTACATATTCATCTAAATTGAACGTTTGAACATTTGCTAAATCAACATGATTGGCTGATAGCAATTCTGAAAAGCGGGGATAGACATCCGTCATCGTGCCACCAGTAGCAAGGCCCAATATCGCATCAGGTTTGTCTTTAGTCAGTTTCAATAGTTCAATGGCAACATAATCACTCGCCAGTTTTTTGTCTACTAAGTTTGTTATTTTCATGATTTATGCCTCCAAATTAAGATGTTATTTCTGTTGGACAGCTTCTATAAAACGTTCAGTGATTTGTTTAGGACGTGTAATTGCACCGCCAACAACCGTGCAATGTACGCCTAAATCGCTTACCTTTTTATACATTTCAGGGGTAATGACATTTCCTTCAGCAATCACTTTGGCATTAACCTTTTGCAATACTTCTTTCAAGAATTCAAAATCATTTTCAAAGAGAATGTGTCCCTTTGTATAAGACGTATACCCACGTAATGTTGTGCCAATGTAATCAAAGTTTAACTGATCTGCATTAATGGCTTCTTCGACAGTTGAAATATCAGCCATAATTTCAACATGGGGTGCTTTCTCTCGAATGTAATGAACTAATGCCTCAAGTGACTCCTTAGGACGCGATTGGGTAGTGGCATCTAAAGCGATTACCTCGCAACCACTTTCGATTAATTCGTCAACCTCTTTAGAAGTTGCGGTAATAAATACATTTGAACCTTCATAATCTCGTTTTACAATTCCGATAACCGGTAGTGATACTTCTTCTCGAATCGCTAAAATATCTTCTTTCGTATTAGCACGAATACCAACCGCACCACCTTGATAAGCGGCAAGCGCCATTTTTGACATGATAAATGATGAGTGCAATGGTTCGTCAGGTAACGCCTGACATGACACGATTAATCCGTTTGGTAACATTTTTAAACACGCTCCGTCTTTTCAAAATTGTAAATAGAAATAGCATTGTAATTGATTCGTTTATTCATTCATATCATAACATTAAGAAAATATTTATCAATTTATAAACCACATTTGAAAAATATTTTCAAATATACTACAGTTTAACTAACTTAATTACGAGGTGATGTAATGAAATTTGAAAATCGTATTCAGCGAAGCCGTCATTTGTTAACGAAAATGGATAAAAAAATCATCGACTACATACAAACACATGAACTTGATGAAAATTTCTCAACTATTAATTCTTTAGCCTATGCCATAGGGACATCACCAGCTACAATCACAAGATTTAGTGGGAAATTGAACTATGCCAACTTTCAAGATATGAAATTTAATTTGCAACATGAAAAATCAGAAAAAGTAGTTGAAAATGCGCCACTTGTTCAACTGATTCATCGTTATCATCAAAATATTATTCAACAAACGGGTGAATTTATTTCCGAGGAAAAGATTAAGCGTTTAGCACATAATTTGAAGACATGTCGCCAAGTCAATTTCGCGGGATTAGGAAGTTCAGGATTAACGGCAAGTGAATTTTATTATCGAACGATGCGCATGGGTATTAAAGGATCTGTGTCGACAGATGCACATCAAATGAAGATTTCTGCATCGCTATTGTCATCGAGAGATATGTTTGTCGCTATTTCAAATAGTGGTGAAACGTTAGAGTTAATTGAAGCTGCGAAGATTGCACAAAAACAAGGTGCCTATGTGGTTGTGATAACTAACTTTGAAGGAAGTACGCTCACTAAGAATGCAGATTTAGTATTAATTACGACTGCGCAATCCAGCAACAATGATTCGAAATTTATTAATTCACAAATCGCGACACATTTTTTATTAGATTTAGTCAGCTATATACTACTTAATGACACACATATGCATCACGTGTATCAACAAACGCGGCATGTTATTTTAGGTGATGAGAAAGAATGAAAAAGGGGGCGTGGGACGACGAATTCAAAAGAATTCTGTCCCGCTCCCCTAACGCTATAGCCTTATAGTTGAGTGATTGCACCAAATAATGCGGCATGGTTTTCTGTTTGAGTGGTTTGTAACTTAGCAATGCCGTAATCAGAAGGTAGATAGTGGTGGATTTTAGGTTCGATGTATTTAAGTAATGTGTTACCTTGAGATGAAATCCCACCACCTATCAGAATGAGGCTTGGATCATACATAATTTGAATTTGTGCGATACCTTCAGCAACATAATGACTCCATTGATCAAGAATGTGAATGGCATCTTGATGATCCTTTTCAGCTAAATCAAATAACTTAGGTACGTCGGTGCCGTGTTCAAACTGATGTACCGTCATTAGGGCTTTAAGTGCAGAAGTTGAGGCACGTTGCTCGAATGTTTTACCATCTTCTTGTCGATACAGTAAATAACCAATCTCATTAGCGCGATGACGTGACCCTTGATATATACCAAGCGTTGAATTATAAAATGCACCCCCAATACCAGTGCCTAAAGTTAAACAAAAAATATTGTCCTCTTCATAATGGTGGAGTTTGAGTTCCCCTAATAATGCAGCATCCACATCATTATAGACAGCGATATCAGACGATAAATCTTTAAAGACCTCGAAGAATTGCGTACCATCGTAATTTGGAATGGTCGGACCGGTATAAATAATCTGACCTAAATCCGAATCAACGACGCCAGCACTTGAAATACCAATAAATGGATTGTTAAGTTGATATTGGCTCATAAACCCTTCTACCAATTCATACGCTTTATCTACTATATGTACATTTATATTGTCTGGCGTTTTAATCTTTTGATAATCAATCATTTCTAAATCATCATTAATGACTGCTACTTTAATATTTGTTCCACCTATATCTACAGCTATTTTATACATTGAGGTACCTCCTTATTCGTCTTTATTATAACGACACTTCAAATCGAAGTAAGCGTCATCCCTTCTTTTGAAAAATATTTTCACTAATTTTAGAATATTTTGTTAAATCTTTTCAAAAGTAGTTGTTTAAGAAAATGATAGCGTTTACAATTCGAAGTGTAAATAGAAATTTATTGTAATTGAATTTATCTCAAAGTTTATAAAAATGAATTTGAATAAAAATTGGTTTGGAGGAACGTGACATGGAAGATAAATTAAAAGGTTTATATGCCGCATTACTTGTACCATTTGATGAACATGGTCAAGTCAAAGAAGAAGGACTCAAACAAATCGCCAAAAATGCGATTGAAACTGAAAAACTTGATGGCTTATATGTGAATGGTAGTTCCGGAGAAAATTTCTTAATTAGTAAAGAACAAAAGAAACAAATCTTTAGAGTTGTGAAAGAAACGGTTGGAGACGATGTGAACTTAATCGCCCAAATTGGCTCATTAGATTTAAATGAAGCGATTGAACTTGGGAAATACGCAACAGAACTTGGTTATGATGCATTATCAGCAGTGACACCATTCTATTATCCATTCTCATTTGAAGAAATTAAGCAATACTATTTCGATATTATCGAAGCAACGCAAAACAATATGATTATTTATGCAATCCCTGATTTAACAGGTGTCAATATTAGTATTGAACAATTTGGCGAGCTATTTAATCATGAAAAAGTTGTAGGCGTGAAATACACTGCACCTAATTTCTTCTTGTTGGAACGAATTCGTAAAGCATTTCCTAATAAACTCATATTATCAGGATTTGATGAAATGTTAGTTCAAGCCACAATTTCAGGTGTCGATGGGGCGATTGGTTCTACATACAATGTGAATGGTCGCCGTGCACGACAAATTTTTGATTTAGCACGTGAAGGTAAAATTGCTGAAGCCTATCAAATACAACACGATTCAAATGACATCATTGAAACAGTATTAGGTATGGGCATTTATCCAACATTAAAAGAAATATTAAAGTCTCGTGGTATCGATGGTGGCTTACCTAAACGTCCATTCAAACCATTTGATGAAACACATCGTGACGCATTAGACACTTTAATTAAGCAATATGATTTATAAGCAAACTGAGACGATTTAACAACAGAATATGAAGCACAAGGGGTGTTGATTATGCATCAAGTAGGTTTTGGGGCATGGAATTGGGTAGCTGTTATTGGTTATCTAGTCATTATGTTATTAATTGGAGCATACTTTACTAAAAGAGCTGGTAAAGATACGGATAGTTTCTTCACGGCAAGTGGTCGCTTACCTTCATGGGCCATCGGTTTCTCGATTTATGCGACAACATTAAGTGCCATTACCTTTATGTCTACACCAGAAAAAGCATTTTTAACGGATTGGGCATACATAGCTGGTAATATTGCGATTGTCGCAATTATTCCAATTTTAATTGCTTTTTATGTACCATTCTTTAAAAAGTTACGTGTTACATCAGCGTACGAATATTTAGAAGCACGATTTGGTCCAAGTATTCGTGTCATTGGATCATTATTATTTGTTATCTTTCATTTGGGACGCATCGCTATCGTAATTTATTTACCGACACTAGCCATTACAGCAGTATCTGATATGAATCCATATATCGTAGCTAGTTTAGTAGGAATTTTATGTATTCTTTATACGTTTTTAGGTGGATTCGAGGGTGTTGTATGGAGTGACTTTATTCAAGGCGTTATCTTACTTGGCGGGGCATTATTGATTATTATCATCGGTGCTTTTGAAATCAAAGGTGGTTTCGGCACTATTGTCAGTGACGCAATCGCCAACAAGAAAATTATTAGTGCAGATAACTGGAAATTGAATTCAGCAGCGGCTGCGATTCCAATCATTTTCCTTGGAAATATCTTTAACAACTTACACCAATATACTGCGAGTCAAGATGTTGTTCAACGTTATCAAGCATCAGATTCAATGGACGAAACGAAGAAATCATTATGGACCAATGGTGTATTAGCGTTAATCTCTGCACCTATCTTCTATGGTATGGGAACAATGATGTATTCATTCTATCAACATGAACAAGTCTTACCTAAAGGATTCAATACATCATCAATCGTGCCGTACTTTATTCTAACTGAAATGCCACCATTAGTAGGTGGGTTATTGATTGCTGCTATATTTGCAGCTGCACAATCAACGATTTCTTCAAGCTTGAACTCAATTTCAGCATGTATTTCGGAAGATATTAAACATCGCTTCTTTGGAAAAGGGGCAGACAAAGCAGAAGTTAACTTCGCACGATTAGTCATTGTTGTGGCAGGCTTATTAAGTTATGGCATTTCAATATACTTAATTGCTGCTGATTCAAATAACTTATGGGATTTATTCTTATTAATCACTGGATTATTTGGTGTCCCACTGGCTGGTATCTTTGCAGTAGGTATCTTTACGAAGCGTGCCAACACATTTGGCGTCTTAGTAGGTTTAGTTACAGGCGTAGTGATCGCATACTTACTCAATGGTGTCGGAGGCGGAAACTCACCATTCTATGTATCAATTATTTCTTTCGTCGTGGCCTTCGTCTTTGGCTACTTAGTAAGTCTGGTTGTACCAGCTAAAAATGCGAAAGATATTACCGGATTAACAATTTTCGATAAAGATAAACCATCAACATATATTTCTAAAGTAGTAGAGAAAAAATAATATTTTGTATGCGAGTTGGACAACAGGTTTGTTCGACTCGTATTTTATGCCATTAACATTGTGCTAATATAAAGATGATTATAAGAAAATAGAGGTATCATCATGAAATTATTAAAGGTTATAGGTATGTTTATTCTAGCACTACTAATCATGAGCATATCGCAAGGCATTGCATCCATCTTTAGTGACTTAATTCCATTTTTAGGTATAGGCGCTATTCTACAAGGGTTATTATACGTTATCTTTGCATTTCTCGTTGTTCGATTATTCATCATGCGTGTGTTTAAAGATAATTTGAAAGCATATCGCATCACTAAACCTAAATTTAATATCATTTATATGGTATTAGGTATAGGCTTACCAGTAGCAGTTTATGCGGTATATTTCATCTTTGTACCAGGTGATTTCATCGTACATCATTTTAGTACTTTGAATGATACATTGCACACGTTTTTCTGGTCTATCTTTGTAACAGCCATTGGTGGCGCAATCGTTGAAGAAATGGTATGCAGAGGTTTCTTGATGGGGTATGTTGAGAAGAAGACGAATATCAACGTTGCCATTATTTCCACGGCAATCTTTTTTGGTGCCATTCATTTGTTAAACGGTGGACTAAATGTAACTAGTTTCTTCTTATTATTAATTAGTGGTTCATTAGTAGGTATTATGTTTGGTTTAGCAACTTATACATTCAATACCATTTGGGCAAGCATTACATTACATTTTTGCTGGAATTTATCCCAAATTGTATTCATCACTGAAAAGGAAAGCCAGTATAGCCTATGGCAATATGTTCTACATACAAATAACATAGCAATCACAGGTAATCAATTTGGTTATGAAGCATCAGTGATATCCATCGCTGGATATATATGCATGATTTTAATTTTACTAACAATTAAACGAAAGCAAACATAATCAAAGAGAGTGGGGCATAAATAATATGATGGTGCTATTTTGCAAATTCGCAGTAGCTGACTGAACTGAAAAGGCGCTTAAATCAAGCTTTTTCAGTTCTAGTCATCCTTGCGGGCGGGGCCCCAACAAAGAGAATTTCACTAAGAAATTCTACAAGCAAAGCAAGTTGGGAGTCGGGGCCCCAGCAAAGAGAATTTCACTAAGAAATTCTACAAGCAAAGCGAGTTGGGAGAGGGACGACGACTTTCAAAAGAATTCTGTCCCACTCCCGCTTCGATATCAGGTCCAGTCAGGCCAATATGAGTCAGGCCTCTCTTGATAGTCATGTGCTAGCCCCCCGT